>CAJOMB010000001.1 GCA_905235615.1 uncultured Bacteroidales bacterium
TTCGCGGTTTCCCGGATGAGCCTCATCAGTTCTTCCCCGGTTATCTGGACGGTAATCCGGGATGTTTCGCCGTTTTCCAACAGCCTCAATAAATCTTCATACATGGCGTCATTGTTTTATCCACCGGTCTTTATCAGGGCTTTCCGTTCGTCCGGTGCAAAACGAGAAAGCCACCACCCGACCTGGGTAGTGGCGCAAATATAAAGTGGGTTAAATTGCGGGTTGCAACGCGCAAATTGCGCGCAAGCTATTCTGCGGTGATTTGGCTCAGAAAATCGTCCAAAACGTCCCTCATTTTGTCGACCGTTTTCATGGCTTTTCTTTCGAACAGATCTTCTGAAAGCGTGTTGTATGCCATTTGAAATGCCCTCAGATTGATTTTAATTGCATCGGGGAAGGTGGCTTTGGCGGCATTGAAAAAGGCAGTCTGATTGTCCCCCTCGATAAAATTCTTTTCTTGCAGGGCTTCAAAGAGGCAGGCAACGGCTTTTCCGTCATGATAGTCGTTGAGAAATGCTTCGGATTTCTCAATAATGGCGGCCTTGATGCTCTTTTCGCCGGGGATAAGAAGCTTTTCAAGCGGTCGGATGGCCGTTTCTTCTTTCGGCAGAACTGGGTCCGGCCTTGGCGTGAGAATATGTGCGATGGTGCGGACTCCCCAGCAAACCGCCACGTACCCTGTCAGATATATCGCCACCTTTGCCAGACTGACAAGAAAAACATGGAATGGATAATTGATGCCGTCGGTCATGCTGGCCGAATCGCTGATAAATGTGAACACGAGAATGACGACAGTGGCAAGGATGACGATGGCGGTGATAACACGGTTTGTCCGATTGAGCCTTTCGTCGTCCATTATGATCTCCCCCGAAAGCGGAGAAAATATGTCATACCAATACGTCTTCGTCTTTAGCTTACATGCAAAGATAGCGAAGCTTTTCCGCCTGGCAAAATCCGCAAGGCAAAAGAGTCGGCAAAAGGTGCAGAAACCACACACCAAAATTTGGTGGGGCACGGGTGGGGTGAGAAGAAAACAAATCTCCGTATCAAATTGGAATACAATAAGATACGGAGAAAATTCGTGCCTCGGGCGGGAATCGAACCCGCACGGCCGTTTCGGGCCAAGGGATTTTAAGTCCCTCGTGTCTACCATTCCACCACCAAGGCAAAATGTGGGACTGCAAAGATAATAAATAATTTGGAAATACACTACAGCCTCTCCACCAGCCGGGCCAGGCGGGGAGAGCCCGTGAGCCGGACGATGGCGTCCCACCAGCGGGTGGGGAGCAGGCTGTGCCAGAAGACCATGGTCCAGGAGCCGGCGGCAATCACGTAGCGGGCACGGGGCTTGCGGGCGCGAATCGTGCGGCAGATGGCCCGCGTGACCACGGCAGGCTCTGAGAACATGCGCTGGGAGAAGGCTTTCCGCATCATGGCGGCTTCGGCCAGGGCGGGCTGCTCGTAGGGCGTTCCCACGGAAGATTCGGCAAGATGATCGGCCGCAATGACTCCCCAGGAGGTGTTGGTGGCGCCCGGTTCGATGAGCACCACGTCCACCCCGAAGGGCTTCATCTCTATGCGCAGGGCATCCGAGAAGGCTTCCACGGCGTATTTGGACACGTGATACCAGCCGCCGAAATACAGGCAGGCGCGTCCGGCCACGGAACTGATGTTGACAATGCGCCCGGCGCCACGCTCCCGCATCCCGGGGAGCACCTTCTTGCAGAGGTCGGCCAGGCCGAAGAGGTTCACTTCCATCTGCCGGCGCCCCTCTTCCAGGGACACATTCTCGATGGCCCCGAAGGAGCCGTATCCGGCGCAGTTCACCAGTACGTCCAAGGGGCCGGTGGCGGCTAAGCAGGCGTCGATGGATTCCTCGGAGGTGACATCTAAGGACAAAGGTGTAACGCCGAAAGCTTTCAGGGGCTCCATCCGGTCCACCCGGCGGGCGGCGCCATACACCTCATATCCTTTCTGAGCCAGCGCCTGGGCTGTATCAAAGCCAATTCCGCTGCTGGCTCCGGTAACAAGAATCTTCATAACTCAATGCAATAAAACGCCGAATCCGGGCTTGTGGTAGGGAATCATGGGGATGGATGCCGCAGGGGCCTTGGTATTGCCCAGTACGGCGGAGAGCATGGTTTCCGCCAGCGTCCCCAGTTCAAAGCCGTCGAGGGGGTTGTCCTGGGCGGCTATATCGGCCGGAATGCCGGCGGGCATGCTCAGCGTCACTCCGTTGCAGTCGGCATAGCGGGAGGTGATGACATAGATGCCCCAGCCGGGAAGGGCGGCCTTGCCCGCATCGCAGTCCAAGGTGGTGGAAGGGTTGCTCTTTTTGACGGAGTCAAACCAGTCTGCGGCCGAAATCAGGTTGCCGCCGCAGAACTTTCCGTAGGTGGTCTGCCCCACCAGCGTCACATCCATATAGGGCTTGAGGCCGCAGATGAGGGCTTCGGAGGCCGATGCCGTATTCCCGGACACAATCACCCACAGGCGGCTCACGCCCGGATTCACGTCCAGTGCTTTCACCGTCATCTTGTTCCCGGCCGATGAAGTATAGCTGAACTCCTCGGAGAAGCGTGTTTCGGAATCGAGTTTTTCCCCTATGAGATCATTGTAAACGTCGCGGTTGAAAACCTTTTTGGCCTTCACCACCTCCGCCGGGGCAATCATGGAGGCCAGGACGTTGGAGGTAAAGGCATAGCCGCCGCCGTTATAACGGAGGTCCAGAATCAGTTCCCGGATGCCTTCGTCCTTGAAGGCCCGGAAGACATTCTCCAGGTCCTTGCAGGCGTCCAAGGTGAAGTTGGTGAAGTGCAGGTATCCGTATTTTTTGCCGCCGTTCTCAAAGGTCAGGGCCAGCTGGACGGGATTTTCATACATCTGGACTGCATCCAAGCTAATGCTGCGGCCGCCCAGGAACCCCAGGGTGACGCTGCCGCCTTCATATAACTTTCCCGCCAAGGCGACATAATTGTCTTTTGTCATCTCCTGCCCGTCAATGGAAAGGATGATGTCTCCGCGCCGGAGTTCCGCCTTCTGCGCCGGGCCGCCCTCATAGGTATAATTGACAGCGGCGACTATGCGGGTCCTGGCTTCATCGGCCCAAAACAGGCTGATGTTCAGGCCGAAGCTTTTTCCATTGCCCGTCACGCTGCTCTCGAAGCCTGAATAGTCTTCGTATAGCTTGGTCCATTTGTCGGCGCTGTAGCGGCTGCTTTCCACCTTGGCCACGGCGTCTTCGTTTACGCTCCAGCTGTTGAGCTGGCTGTCAACCTCGTCTTTCCAGAGGTAATACGTGCTCATGACGTTATACGCGAAAGTGTTGGAATAGAAGCGGACCGGGTTCACCTCCGGCTCCGGATTCTTCTTCTCGCAGGCGGCCAGCAGGACAAGCGCAAAGAGAAGGCTAAAAATACTTCTTTTCATTTCTGTACAGGGATAGGAAAATGAATCAGGATGGTAAAGGCCCACAGGGAGGAGCCGCCATAAGAGAGCAGCGGAAGCGGAATGCCGATGACCGGCATCAGGCCCACCGTCATACCCACGTTGATGAACAGATGCATGAAGATGCAGGCCGCCACGCAGTACCCGTAGATGCGTGTAAAATTGCCCCGGCAGCTTTCCGCGTCTATGAGGATGCGTGCAATGAGGAATACGTACAGGGCAATGACCACCAGACAGCCCACAAAGCCCCATTCCTCTCCCACGGTGCAGAAGATAAAGTCCGTAGTCTGCTCCGGCACAAAGCCGAAGGTGGTCTGCGTCCCCTGCAGGAAACCCTTTCCCAGCAGGCCGCCGGAGCCTATCGCAATCTTGGACTGGTTCACGTTGTACCCTACCCCGGACGGGTCTTCTTTCATGCCCAGCAGCACCTCGATACGGCTTTGCTGATGCGGCTGCAGCACATTGTCAAAGATATAATCCGTAGAGAAGGAAAGGAGGATGCCTATCAGGAAGGCCCCCACGGCAATGGCCAGGGTAAGATCCTTTTTCCGGTAGGCCTTGTACAGCAGGATGGGCAGGGCTCCTGTCGAAAGGGCTAACACCACATAGATGGGCTTCAGCTTAGGGAGGAAACTCCAGAAATACCGGGCCGATTCCCCCTCCTGCGGAACCCAGATGCGGTGGTTGAGATAGTCGATATGACCTTCGATGAGGGCGCAGGCCTCGTCTAAGGCGGCAGGCAGCAGCGCAGCGAAAGCCACGGAGCCCATCCCCAAAAAGACTGTGCGCCAGGGATGCGAAACATTGCCCGTGAGCACGTAGAAGAGGACCATGGCGGCGATGAGTCCCACGATGGACCAGTAGATACCTATGGTGAGGGTGGAGATAAAGAGGGCCACCACCAGGCCGAAGAGCCCTAACCACCAGCCGGAGAAGCCCTCCCGATAGAGGACAAACACGAAGCCCAGATATACCAGGGCACTTCCCGTCTCGCTTTCCGCCACGATGATGAGCATGGGCAGAATGATGATGGCGGCCGCTATGGCCAGGTCCTTCAACTTGGACAGGCGGAAGTTCTGCATGCTCATCACGAAGGCCAGCAGCAGCGAAGTGGCTATTTTGGAAATTTCGGCCGGTTGGAAACGGACGGGCCCCAGGTCGAACCACGAATGGGAGCCCTTGACGTCGTTGGAAACGAAAATAACCACCATCAGCAGGAACAGCACCAGGATGTAAAAGGGAATACAGATGCTCTCCCACAGGCGGGACGGCAGCAGGAAGAGGATGGCGCCGGCCAGTCCCAAGGAGGTAAGAATCCAGACAAACTGCTTTCCTGAGCGGGTGCCCAAGTCAAAGATGGAGGGGGAATCCGCGGAGTGGATGGAGGCATAGATATTGATCCAGCCGATGAGCACCAGCAGGAGGTAGGTCACGATGACGGCCCAGTCGATGGACTGCCTTTTATGTGCGTGCTGCTCAGTCATGTTTGACGCGGGACATCAGGTTGGCTTCTTTCATTCTCTTCTCCAGGTCGGTGCGCTTCACTTTCCCCTTCAAGTACTTTTCCACCATAAGGGAGGCCATGGGCGCGGCGTAAGTGGCGCCGAAGCCGCCGTTCTCCACATAGCAGGCTACGGCAATCTGGGGATCGTCCATGGGGGCGAAGCAGATGAACACGGAGTTGTCCGCTCCACGCGGGTTCTGGGCCGTTCCCGTCTTGCCGCAGATGTCTAAGGAATCCACATGGGCAATCCAGGCCGTTCCGCCCATGCCCGGACCGGAATTCACGGCCCGCCACATGCCCTTCACCACTTTGGGGAAGTGCAAGGTGTCCACCATGGTGTACTGCTTCTCATAGAACTGAGGTTCAATCTCCACGCCTTCGGAAGCCTTGATGATGTGCGGAATATAGTAATACCCCCGGTTGGCGATGGTGGCGCAGAGGTTGGCCAGGTGCATGGGAGTAGCCAGGATTTCGCCCTGGCCGATGGAAAGGGATATCACCGTGGTGGAGTTCCATCGGCCCTTTCCGTAGGAACGGTTGTACGTCTTGGAAGTGGGGATGCTGCCGGAGAGTTCGGCGGGGAAGTCGCTCCCCAGTTTGCGGCCGAAGCCGAAGCTTTCCACATATTCGTGCCAGGCATCCAGTCCGTCCGCCACGGAGGCGTATTTCCGGTTGTCCAGGATGTTCTTGAGCACGTAGCAGTAGTAGGCATTGCAGCTCATCATGATGCTCTCCTCCATGTTCAGGGGAGACTTGTGCCCGTGGCAGCCCAGTTTGTGCCCGGCCCCGAAGTGGTAGCCGTAGTTGCAGGAATACATCATTTCCGGACGCAGTACGCCTTCCTCAAGGCCGATGAGGCCGTTCACCAGCTTGAACACGGACCCCGGCGGGTAGGAAGCCTGCACGGCCCGGTTGTACATGGGCTTGTAAGGGTCGGAGGAAATCTCGTTCCAGTGTTTTCCGATATCGGCCAGCATGGAAACGTCTATGCCGGGGGCCGATACCAGCGCCAGAATCTCTCCGGTGGCAGGTTCGATGGCCACCAAGGAACCCACCTTCCCCTGCATGAGCTCCTGGCCGTACTGCTGGAGGGAGGCGTCGATGGTGGTGACGATATCCTGCCCCGGGACGGCTTCCTTGTCCATGACGCCGTCCTTGTAGGGCTGTTCAATCTGGTTGAGGGAGTTGCGCAGATAGATGTGATAGCCTTTCTCTCCCCTCAGATCCTTTTCGCGGGCCGCCTCGATGCCCGTCATGCCGGCGTAGTCTCCGCTCTTGTATTCTCCCGGATGGGCGTCCATGTAGGCCTGGTTCACCTCGGAGACATAGCCCAGCAGGTTACCCCCCGCATTCACGGGGTAGTCGCGGATACCGCGCACCTGGCCGCGGAAGCCGGGGAAGCGGTACTTCACCTCGTCAAAGCGCATGTACGTCTCGGCCGGGAGGTTGCGGATCATGGTGACGGCCTGGTAGCCGATGCTGCGGCGCCGTTTGTTATACTCCTCCAAGCGGCTTTTGATAAAGCCGGGGTCCACGTCCAGCACGGTGGCCAGCGCCAGGGTGTCGAAGGGTTTCACTTCCCGGGGGGTGACCAGGATATCGTAAGCCACCTTGTTTCCCACCAGGATGGTTCCGTTGCGGTCGTAGATGGCTCCCCGGGTGGGATAGATGGTCTCATAGATAGTGGCGTTGCGGTCTGCATCCTCCTTGTAGGAACTGCTGAGAATCTGGAGAGAGAATATCCTGCCCAGCAGCAGCAGCGTCACCACTCCCAGGCCGATGAGAAGGCGGATATGACGCCCGTCATCGTTCATTATTTCCGGGAATCGGGGGCCAGGACGCCCAGGGTGAGGATGGACACCAGGAAGCTCGTAGCCAGCGAAGCGGCTAAGCGGATCCCGTTAAACCACAGCGGCCGGGTTCCGGCTCCGTCGGCCCAGATGTAAATGACCAGGAAAAGCAGCAGGGACAGCAGCAGGGCCGTGGCTACCTTGGCGAAGCCATAACGGGCTACGGAGAAATCGGCCTTGCGGGCAAACAGCTCCGGCCCGAAAATCAGATTCACAAGGCCCTTGCGTATGTAGGCTACGGGGACAAGGGCCAGGGCGTTGAGGCCCAGCACCCCTTCCGAAAGGATGTCTATCGTGAGGCCGGTCAGGCAGGCGATAAGCATGGCGCCGATGGTGCCTATGCGCAGGGGAATACACAGGACCATCACGGGAAGAAGGGTGAGCATGACGTACGGAGTCACATGGAAGTAGTTGCTGATGAGCAGTTGCGCCAGCAGCAGGAGCACATAGGCTATCCAGAATTCTCCGCGTTTCATTCCGTAAATCCTTCTATTTCGTCCAGGGCGTCATTGTGCACCACCATCACGTAGCGAACGGTGCTGAAATCCTGGAACAGGGTTACTTTTATCTCGTTGGTGGCTCCGTTTACCACGCGGGCTTCTCCGGCAATCCCCAGCGGGATGTCCGGCGGGAACAGGAGGGAGTAGCCGCTGGTGTAGACCGTATCTCCTACGTTGTAGTGGTACTGGAGCGGGATTTCCTTGAGGAGGGCCCCGTTGGAGTGGATGCCGTCCCAACTCAGGAGGCCGCTTCCGCCTTCGCTGCCCAAGCGGGCGCTGATGGAGATGTCGTGGTTCTGGATGGAAAGAGCGAAGGCATGGTTCTCGCTCACGGCATCCACGATACCCACCACACCGGCATGTGTGATGATGCCGGACTTTTCCTTGACGCCGTCCTGGAATCCGCGGTTCAGGATAATGTAGTTATGCTGCTTGCCGCGGCTCATCTTTACCACCTCTGCCGGGATGAGGGTGTATCCGGGATGGCGGTCTATGCTCATGGTGTCTATGCGGGCCTGGCGCAGGCGTTCCCTGGCGGATGACAGTTCCCTTTGCAGGTACTCGTTTTCCTGGACCAGCAGGCTGTTCTCCTTGGTGAGACGGAAGTAGTTGCCCACTTTTTCCGAAGACCCCCATACCTTTCCCATGAAGGCATGACCGGCCTTGGCCACCCAGATTCGCTGCAAATCGGCATTGCGAGTGGTTAAATACAACATGGCCAGTTCCATGGCTGCGAACACCACCAAGCTGGCCAGTTTATACAGGAACCCCCGGCCCTTCATGGCTTAGCGGAGAAGGAAGGAGTAGTTTTCCGTGTTTTTGAGCGCGATGCAGGTACCGCGGGCCACGGCTCTCAGGGGGTCTTCCGCCACGTAGAACGGAATGTTCACTTTTTCGGAGAGGCGCTTGGCCAGACCGCGGAGCAGGGCGCCGCCACCGCTCAGGAAGATACCGTTTTCCACGATATCCGAGTAGAGCTCCGGAGGAGTCTGCTCCAGAGTGGCCTGGATGGAGGCTTCCAAACGGGCGATGGATTTGTCTAAGCAGTGGGCAATCTCCGGATAGGGGATAAGGGCCTCTACGGGGTGACCGGTCATCAGGTTGGGACCGCGTACCAGGAACGGTTCGGGTTCTTCATCCAGCTGGGAAAGGACGGAGCCGACGGCGATCTTGATTTTTTCCGCCGTGGTTTCGCCCACCTTGATCACATGCTGCTGGCGGAGGTAGTTCTGGATGTCGGCCGTAAAGACGTCACCGGCTACGCGGATGCTCTCCTGCTGCACGATGCCGCCCAGGGAAATGACGGCAATCTCCGTGGTGCCGCCTCCGATATCCACCACCATGTTGCCCTTGGGGGCTTCCACATCCAGGCCGATACCCAGGGCCGCGGCCATGGGTTCGTAGATAAGATACACATCACGGCCGCCGGCGTGTTCCGAGGAGTCGCGGACGGCACGGATTTCCACCTCGGTGGAGCCGGAAGGGATTCCCACCACCAGTTTGAGGCTGGGGGCGAAGATGCTGCGGCGACGTGCGTTCACCTGCTTGATGAACCCGCGGATCATCATCTCCGCCGCGTTGAAGTCTGCGATGACACCATCCCTCAGCGGACGCACGGTCTTGATGCCGGGATTGGTTTTCTCGTGCATGAGTTTGGCTTTCTGGCCCAGGGCGATGCACTTCCCTGTCTGGTTGTCGATGGCCACGATGGAGGGTTCGTCCAAGGCTATCTGGTCTCCTTGGAAAATGACGGTATTCGCCGTTCCCAAGTCCATGGCCAACTCTTGATTGAGGAATCCCATATCTGTAAATATCTGTTTCTGGCAATTATTCTCCAAAGTTACGAAAAAATCCTTATATTCGCGTAAAGTTTTTGCGATGGAGAGAAAAAAATATCTGGTGGTTACGGCCGGGGGCAGCGGAAGCCGGATGGGGGGCTCCCTTCCCAAGCAGTTTCTGGAGATTCAGGGGAAGCCCATCCTGCGCCTTACCATTGAGCGATTTCTGGAAGCCTGCCCGGACGTGCAGGTGATAACGGTGCTTCCTGCTTCCCACATGGGAACCTGGAGAGAATACTGTGTGAGGGACAGTTTCCATTGCCCGCAGCACATCGTGGCCGGCGGATTCACCCGCTTCCATTCTGTCCAGAACGCCTTGGCACAAGTTCCGGACGGCGCCATCGTAGCGGTGCACGACGGGGTTCGTCCCTTCCTGTCGGCCCCGAAAATCCGTCAGTTGTTTGACCTGGCCCGGGCTTGTCCGGCGGTGATTCCCGTCATGCCCGTCACGGATACCTTGAAGGTGCTGGAGAAAAAGGCCGACGGAAGCCTCTCCCTTGCCCCGGAAGTGGTGGACCGCAGTCGCATTTACGGGGCCCAGACCCCGCAGATTTTCTACAGCGAACTGCTTAAAAAGGCCTATACCCAGGGGTTTGACACGCTCTTTACGGACGATGCTTCCGTAGCCCGGAAATACGGAATACCTCTCACCTTCGTGGAAGGAGAGAGGCTCAATATCAAAATTACCACGCCGGAGGATCTGGCCCTGGCCAGGGCGATTTTGGAGATGCCCGGTCAAGCCGGCAATCCTTAATCCCGGCCGGAGTAGGAAGTGGATTTGAAATCTTTCACCCACACCTGGCGCTCGATGGGCTCGTCCAGGGAAATCATGGTGTCCGTGGACTGGATGTAGGGAATCTTCTGAATGGTGTTCAGAAGCACCTCCATCAGGTGGTCGTTGTCCAAGCAGTAGAGTTTGGCCAGGATGGCGTACTTGCCGGTTACGAAATGGCACTCCACAATCTCCGGAATCTTCTTCAGATTGGCGATGACTTCCGGATACTTGGTGGATTCCGAAAGGGAAATGCTCACGTAGGCGCACACGTTCAAGCCCAGGGCCTGGGGCTTCACCTGGAGCCGGGAACCGGTGATGACGCCATTGGCTTCCAGTCTTTTGAAGCGCTGGTGGATGGCTGCGCCGGAAACGCCGCACTCGCGGGCAATCTCCAGGAAGGGCATGCGGGCGTTCTTTACGAGAAAAGAGAGGATTTTCTGGTCTGTCTCGTCAATGTGATAACTGGCCATTTGCTTACAGTTTTAAACGAATGGCGCAAATTTACGCAAAATTTTTTATTTTTTACGCCTTGTGAAAGATTTTTTTGTGGGGGCACCCTGGGCGATAATCGCCTGACAATCAGCTTCCGTCAACTTGGCCGGATCTGTGCCTTTGGGAATTTTGAAGTTGGATGTGCCCTGCTTAATGTATGGGCCATAACGTCCCTCAAGCACTTTGATGTCCCCGAATTCGGCTATCGTGGTCTGTGCCGGTTTGGCATCTGAGGCCTCTCTGATGAGGTTTTCACATTCTTCTATCGTGATATGGAGCGGGTCTTTGGAGCGGGGAAGTTTCACATTTTTATCCCCGTACTTCAAATAGGGGCCGAATCGGCCGCGGGTGGCCACCACGTCCACGCCTTCCAGCTGGCCTACCACGCGGGGTAGTTCCAGCAGTTTCAGGGCATCCTGGAGGGTGAGCGTCTCGATGAGCTGCCCTTTTGAGAGCGATGCGCTCTGGCGGCGTTCCCCTTCGCCCTTCTGGACATAAGGGCCGAATTTTCCGAAGGCGGCAATCACCCTGTCTCCGTCGGGCGCCGTTCCCAGTTCCCGGGTAACCTTGGTGTAGTTCCGGTCTTGCAGCACCTCGTCCACCTGGTGGTGGAAGGGGGCGTAGAAGGAGGCGATGACCTGGTTCCACACCTTTTTTCCTTCGGCCACCTGGTCAAAATCGGCCTCTACGTTGGCGGTGAAGTCATAGTCCAGGATTTCGGCGAAGTTTTTCACCAGGTAGTCCGTCACGATGAGGCCTATCTCCTGGGGCAGGAGCTTGCCTTTTTCGGCCCCCACCACTTCCGTCTTCTGGCTGGTCTTGACGACTCCGTCCTTGAGGGTCAAGTTGCTTACCTTGAAGCTCTTGCCTTCTTTGTCACCCTTGACGGCATATCCGCGTCCGCGGGTGAGGGTGTCCACCGTGGCGGCATAGGTGGAAGGCCGGCCGATGCCCAGCTCCTCCAGCTTCTTCACCAGCGTGGCTTCGGAGTAACGGGAAGGAGGGGTGGTGAACTTGCAAAGGGCGCTTATGCCTTCTTCGTACAGACGGTCTCCCTTCTTCAGGGCCGGCAGCACCACCTGGTCATCGGCCTCCGGCTCTTCGTCGCGGCCTTCCAGGTAAACCTTCATGAAACCGTCGAAAAGGATTTCCACCGACTGGATGCCATACAGTTCCGGCCGCTTGTCGGAGGCCACCTTGAGGGTGGTGTTCATCACCCGGCTTTCGGCCATCTGGGAGGCTACGGTGCGTTTCCAGATGAGCTCGTAAAGTTTCTTTTCCTGGGGTGTCCCCTCAATTTCCACGTTGGCGATGTAGGTGGGACGGATGGCTTCGTGGGCCTCCTGGGCGCCCTTGGACTTGGTTCGGTACTGGCGGGTGTGGAGATAGGCTTCCCCGAAGTTCTCCACGATATACTGTTTGGCAGTGGACAGGGCCAGGCCGGACAGGTTGGTGGAGTCTGTTCTCATGTAGGTGATGAGGCCCCTTTCGTAAAGAGTCTGGGCCACCCGCATGGTGGTGGAAACGGGAAAGTGGAGCTTCCGGGCCGCTTCCTGCTGCAGGGTGGAGGTGGTAAAGGGGGCCGACGGCACCCGCACGCCTTCTTTCTTTTCGGCCGATGCGATGCTGTAGCTGGCTCCGATGCTGTCTTCCAGGAACTTCCGGGCTTCCTCCTCGGAGGAGAAGCGCGTGTCCAGGGTGGCCTTGACGGAGGTGTTCACCCCTTCCGGGCGGAAGAGGGCCTCCACCCGGTAATAGGGCGCAGGCTCGAAGGCCATGATTTCCTTTTCCCGGTCCACAATCAGGCGAAGGGCTACGCTTTGCACGCGGCCGGCGCTGAGCTTGGGCTGGATTTTGCGCCACAGGATGGGGGAGAGTTCAAAGCCCACCAGGCGGTCTAGCACACGGCGGGCCTGCTGGGCGTCCACCAGGTTCATGTCGATGCCACGTGGATGCTCGATAGCCTCTAAGATGGCGCTTTTGGTGATTTCATGGAAGACGATGCGGCGGGTTTTCCCGGCCGGCAGTTTGAGCGTTTCCAACAGGTGCCAGGAGATGGCTTCCCCCTCCCGGTCCTCATCGGAAGCCAGCCAGACCGTATCGGCCTCCTTGGCCAGCCTGGTGAGCTCTGCCACCACTTTCTTCTTGTCGGCGGGAATCACGTATTCCGGCTGGAAGCCGTTTTCCACATCCACGCCCAACTTGTGTTCTTCCAGATCCCGGATGTGGCCGATGGAGGCCTTCACCAGGTAATCTTTCCCTAAATACTGCTGGATGGTCTTTACCTTTCCGGGAGACTCTACGATGACTAAATTCGAACCCGCCATAAAATCAAATTTTCTGCAAAGTAAAGCAGAATTGCGGGAATTATCCAAATTTTCTCACTACTTTTGTAAGTTGAATTTTATCCAAGACCTTAGGTCTTGCGCATACAAGAGATTTTGACCGAATGACAGAAGAAAAGAAGAAAAAAATCATCAAGTGGTACTGGATTCTTCTGACCGCTCCCTTCGCCGCCCTGCTGGTCCTGCTGCTTGTCGTCTGGGCCTTTGCAGACATTCCCTCCATCGAGCAGCTGGAAAACCCGGACACCAAGCTGGCCACCCAGGTGATTGCCCAGGAGGGGGAAATCCTCACCACCTATCATATAGAGAACCGCACCTTCGTAGCCTATGAAGACCTGGCTCCTTCCTTAGTGCAGGCCGTTGTGGCCACGGAAGACAAGCGCTTCTACAAGCACTCCGGCGTGGATATCCAGTCCCTGGGCCGCGTGCTTTTCAAAACCCTCCTGTCCCGGGATTCGTCCCAGGGCGGCGGCTCCACCATCACCCAGCAGCTGGCCAAGACCCTCTATCCCCGCGGAGAGCGCGTGGGCAAAGTGAAGATGGTCTGGATCAAGCTCAAGGAATGGATTACCGCCATCAAGTTGGAGAAAAACTACACCAAGGAAGAGATTGTGGACATGTACCTCAACGCCATCTTCTTCGGTTCCAACTCCTACGGCATTTCCAGCGCCGCCTTCCAGTTCTTCGGGAAGCAGCCCGCAGACCTGCTCACGGAAGAGAGCGCCGTCCTGGTGGGCATGGTGAACAAGCCCACCCGCTACAACCCCGCCGTCAATCCGGAGAACGCCCTGCGCCGCCGCAACCTGGTGCTGGACCGCATGTGCTCCATGAAATACCTCACCAAGGCCCAGCGGGATTCGCTGCAGGCCCTTCCCATCGTGCTGCAAGTACGTCAGGGAGACCGCACCACCGGCGTGGGACCGTACTTCCGGGACATGCTCCGTCGCACCATGAGCGCATCCAAGCCCAAGCGTTCCTCCTACCTTTATCAGGAAGATTACCAGGCAGATTCCACCCTTTGGGCCGATGATCCCCTGTACGGCTGGCTCAACAAGAACTACAAGAGCGACGGAAGCCCCTACGACCTGGAGGTGGACGGCCTGCGCATCTACACCACCATCAATTACAAGATGCAGCGTTATGCGGAGGAAGCCATTGCAGAGCATTTGGGAAAAGACCTCCAGCCCGCTTTCTGGAAAGAGCTCAAGAACCGCCGCAATCCGCCCTTCACCGCGGACACGGACAAGTCCGTCATAGAGACCACCATGAAGCAGGCCCGCCGCTGGAGCGACCGCACCCGCATGATGAAGGCTTCCGGCCACTCGGACGCGGAAATCGCAGCTTCCTTCTCCAAATCGGTCAAGATGCGTGTGTTCACCTGGGAGAAGCCCGGCTACCGGGACACCACCCTCACCCCGGACGATTCCATCCGCTACTACAAGTCCTTCTTCCGGGCGGCCTTCATGGCCATCCAGCCCGGTACGGGCCATGTAAGGGCCTATGTGGGCGGTCCGGACTACCGCTATTTCAAGTATGACAACGTCCGTCAGGGCAAGCGCCAGGTGGGCTCCACCATCAAGCCTTTCCTTTATACGGAAGCCATGGAGTCCGGCATGACCCCCTGCGACCCCGTGCTCAACGCCCCTGTGGTCATTGTGGTGAACAACGACGGGGAAACCTGGTCTCCCCAGGACACCCATGCCGACGGCACCCTGGTAGATCTTACCTGGGGCCTGGCCCACAGCTCCAACTCCGTATCGGCCTACCTCATGAAGGAACTGGGAGCGCCGTCCATGGTCTCCATGATGCGGAAGATGGGCATCACCGGCTTTGTGGATCCGGTGGCATCGCTTTGCGTAGGCTCGGCCGACCTTTCCGTGTTCGACATGGTCACCGCCTACAACACCTATCCTTCCGGCGGCACCTATACCTCTCCCATTTTTGTCACCCGCATCGAGGACAGTGACGGGAATGTGCTCAGCCAGTTCAGCGACCGCAAGCGGGAAGCGCTCTCGCAGCGGGCGACCGGCGCCATGATCCAGATGATGCGTTCGGTGGTGGAGACCGGAGGCACCGGTGCACGCCTTCGTTTCCGCTACGGGCTCAAGGGAGAGATAGCCGGCAAGACAGGCACCACCAACGACAACTCCGACGGCTGGTTCATCGGCTATACGCCTTCCATCACCGCCGGCGTGTGGGTGGGCGCGGAAGACCGCTATGTGCACTTCAGCAACACCAACCTGGGACAGGGCGCCAACATGGCCCTTCCCATCTGGGGCCTGTGGATGCAGAAAGTACTGAAGGACGGAACGCTGGGCATTTCGGAAGGAGACGTATTCCCGGAGGCCCTCAAGGGCTCTTATTGCAATGGGGCCGATGAAAATGTGACCACGGAAAAAACGGATTTGGAAACTTACTATTTCGAATAATGGCAAAATATCAATCGATAGCCGTCATTTACGGAAGCGACTCTTCCGAGTGGGAAGTCTCTTGCCGGAGCGGAGAATTCACCGCCTCCCGCATAGACGAGTTCCAGTACGATGTGTATGAGGTGTTCGCCCGTTTCGGGCAGTGGCGTCTGGTGGCCATGCGGAAGGCCAATTCCATGCGGCAGGCTTTCCCGGAAGGGGCCCAGCCGGTGGTGGACAAGTCAGACTTCTCCGTCATTGTCCTGGGAGAGAAGATCCGCTTTGATTTTGCCTATATCATGCAGCACGGCGCCCCCGGAGAGACGGGCCTGCTGCAGGGCTATTTCGAGATGCTGGGCATTCCCCATTCCACCTGCAGCGCTTTCGTGACCACGGTGGCGTTCGACAAATATGCCTGCAAGAGCTACCTCCGCGGGCAGGATTTGGTGAAACTGGCCCCGGACGCCGTCATCCACATAGGGGACGACATCGACGCCTTTTCATCGGCCACCATCGAAAAGTTGGGCCTGCCCCTGTTTGTAAAGCCCACCCGCGGCGGCTCCAGCTTCGGCATCACCAAGGTGGAGAAGGCGGAAGACCTTCCGGCCGCCATCCGTTTTGCCTTTACGGAAGGCGAACTGGTGATTGTGGAGAAGGCTGTGAAGGCGCAGCACGAGCTCACCTGCGGCGTGTACCGCGACGGGAAGGATATCAAGGCCCTGCCCATCATCGAGATCGTCTCCCAGACCGGCTGGTTCGACTATGATGCCAAGTACAATGGCCTCAGCCAGGAAATCTGCCCGGCGCCCGTGCCGGAGGAACTGAGCCTCCAGGTGCAGGAGACCAGCAGGCGGATATACCGCTACCTGGGCTGCAAGGGGCTGGTGAGAATGGATTATCTCTCCTCGGAAGACGGCCTGTACTTCCTGGAAGTGAACATTATCCCGGGCATGACCAACGCCTCGCTGGTGCCCAAGATGATCCGCACTTCCGGCCAGTCCATCACGGATTTCCTCACCACCATCATCGAAAATTCGTAGCGTCTCATGCTCCTGACGGCTTTCCTGACAGAGGGGACGGCTGCCTTGGAACCGCTGTACCCCCGGAGAGAGGCGCGTTCGCTGCTTCTGATGCTCTGTGAGGCGCACTTGGGTGTGCAGCGCCACACCCCCATCATCGAGCCGTCCTACGAGATTCCTTCCGACCGCCTGCCGTCCCTGTTGGACGCCCTTGAGCGCCTGAAGAAGGGAGAGCCCGTCCAATATGTCCTGGGCTTTTCCGAGTTTCTGGGCCGACGTTTCCGCGTTTCCCCCGCCGTTCTCATCCCCCGGCCGGAGACAGAGCAGCTGGTTCAGGCGGCGGTGGACATCCTTCGGGGCCTGCCCCGCGGGGCGCGGGTGCTGGACCTCTGCACGGGCTCCGGCTGCATTGCCTGGTCCCTTGCCATGGAAGTGCCCGGCACCTCCGTCGTGGGGGTGGATATCTCGCAGGACGCCCTTCAGGTGGCCCAAAACCAGGATTTTACGATGGGAGCAGGCGCTCAGGCCCCCGTTTTTGTCCATGCCGATATCCTGGCTCCGGCGCAGCCTTTTCCCTTCGGCCCTTTTGACCTGATTGTGTCCAATCCGCCCTATATCATGGAAAGGGAGAAAGCCCGGATGCGGCCCAATGTGCTGGACTTCGAGCCTTCGTTGGCCCTCTTCGTCCCGGATTCGGATCCCCTGCTTTTCTATCGGGCCGTGGCGGCTTGGAGCAGCCGTCTGCTCACCCCCGGCGGGACGGGACTGGTGGAGATCAACGAGACCCTGGGCGGGGACACCGCGGAGCTTTTTGCCTCCGCCGGATTTTCCGACGTGCGCCAAATGAAGGACTTTTTTGACAAAGATCGCTTTGTCGGCTTCCAAAAATCGGCCTTCTAATACCTTCTAATGCCCTTTTTAATTTTATCCGTGTAACACTTTTTTACACGGATAAGTATTCGGTACTTTGCAGCAAGGAACCGGAGCCAAATTCCGGGCAATGCAAAATGAAGTACAAGTTTTTCTTTTTGGGGATGGCCGCTCTTGCCATGGCAGGGCTCCTGAGCGGCTGCGAGAAAGTGATCGTAACCCCTGTAGAGGAAGAAGATTCTTCCTCCGAGCCTGCCGTCCTGCTGGAAGATGTGGCCCGCCTGCTGTCTGTCCTTCCCCTCGAAAGTGAGCAGTTGGAGGAGGTGTATGATGCGGCACGCTCATCGGCCACCAACGGGTATGATGAAGAATACCGCATGCAGGAGCTTTTTTCAGAGCCGGGTGCAGGCGTGGGAGACAAGGCTTCCACCAAGGCCGAGGGCTATCGCCGGCCCCTTCGCGAATTGCTTCGGGAAGCTGCCCTTTCCACCAAGGCCGATGGTATTCTGGAAGACCCGGAAGCCTGGTTGGAGGCCTTAGAGAGCTCCGACGTTCAGATTTACTGGCCTTTCTCGGAGGACTGGGACGGAGACTCCTTCCCGGTAGTCACCTTTGACCCCGGCGGAGATGTGGACTCCAACGAGGGCTACTCGCTGGGCCCGGACGGGAAAGTGACCAAGGTGCTGGTGAATGAAAAAATGGCCCGGGAGCAGCCCGTGTGGGTGGTGAACCGCAATTCAGACGCGGAGTACAAGACGTTGGAGATGCTTCGCAGGGAAGACCCATCCTGGGGGCAGGGCGGGGGAGACCTGGTGGTTTCCAAGTCGGACTCCGACATCAAAACCCTGGTTCTTCGCTCGTTCAAGGCCAAGCGTCAGTTCGACTCCTGGTTTGCCGGGGCCAGTGAGTTCTGGGTAAAAATAGGGGCCGTGGAGGATTTTACGGCCTCTACGGAGGCGGAACTGCGTCTCTACGAGCCCTCCATCACGGATTTCCTCATGGTGGTGCGGCGTGCGGACGTGGAGCAGGAACTGACTTTCAACGCCGTACTGGTTTCCGAGTGGACGCCGCAGCTGTCATCGGCCGCCCTGATGATTATCGAAGATGACGGTGGCACGCAGACTTCCTGGAAGTGCAACGCTACGGTCAAGTACAATTCCAAGAGTTATGGCTTCGATGTGGAACTGCCCCTGAGAACCCGTGACGACATTGTCTGGCGCGGCAACCTCACCCGTTCCTACATTGAGAAATACAACGGCCAGCAGGTATGTCTGGGAGACGTGGAACTGGTGTTGGAACTGATTTAGTCCGAAATATTTGCAGAATAATAGAAATTTAGTTACTTTTGCATGAGTAAAAAAGTGAAAGAGGTCATTCTCCTCCTGCAGATGAACGGGTGGCATTTGGACAGAATCCACGGAGACCACAGAATCTTTGTAAAGAAGGGCGCCAGATCCATACCTGTATCTGGGAAGGAAAGTCAAGATATGTCGGAAGGATTATATAGAGCCATATTGAGGCAAGCCAATATTAAATAAACAGTTATATGGTAACACTGCACGCAGTTATTGAAAGAGCAGAACATAACTTTGGGGCGTACGTGGAGGAGATAGATGGTGTTGGCGGAATCGGAGATACGCTGGATGAGGTAAAAAAGGATTTGGAAGAAGGCCTGGTCGTTTTGAAAGAGGTCTGTATTGAGGATGGATACCCCGTTCCGGAAGAGTTGCAGGGAGAGTATGAAATCGTATTCAGGATGGATACCCGGTCCTTTCTTAAGATGTACTGTAAAATCTTCACGAAATCGGCCTTGGAAAGGATGACCGGCATCAACCAGAAACAGCTCTGGCACTATGCCAACGGCCTCAGCACCCCCCGTCCCGCCACCGTGGCCAAAATCGAAAAGGCCCTTCACCAGCTGGGCGAGGAACTCCTGTCCTTAGAATTGTAATTCAGGCTTTTACCGTCATTTCGCAGACGGAGCAGTGGAAGTCTATGCGGAGCCGTTCTTTTCCGTTGCGGAGGAAGAGCGGCTGCGCTTTCGGGGCCTTCCCTTGTTTGGGGCAGAGACCCAGCTGGTGCCGGATGCAGTATTTGGTACGCATGAGTTCGCCGTTGGAAGCGTATTCCAAGCGGAAGGTGCTGCCGGGGTCTTTTACGCCGCGCCGGAGGGGGAGGGCGTGAACCGGAAGGGCATCCAACTGGGCCGCCAGCTCCCTTCTGGCCCCGTTCAGGGCCGATGCCGCTATGAACGGAACCGGGCCTTCCACCTGTATGGCGGGCTCCAGAAAAGCGTAGTGCCCGCTTCTTTTGGCCAGCTGCCCCCGGATGGTCTGGAGCATCCGCTGAGCGTCGCGGGCCTCATCGAAGGGGCCTTCCAACATAACGGAGGCTTCCCGGCCATCCTCCGTAAGGGCGGAGACGCAGAGGACGCCGTCTTTCAAAGAAACGGACAGCTGCACATCCATTTCCCGCACCGGCTTTCCGGCCTCGATCTGCCGCTCAAAGGCGGCGCTGATATTCCGGTACAGTCGGGTGCCTTCCTTGAGTCCGGAGGGTTTCTTGCAACGGATGGAGAGGCCCTCGCAGACATCGGCCCGGAAGCCGGTGATGCCGCCGTCCGGATTCACGAAGGCAAAACCGTCCCCGTTGGCCAGTTGAAGCCCTTCCTGAGTGGGTTGAAGCACCAGGCCTTCCGGCGTGAGGCGGGCTGCTGTGCCCACGTATTCCCCCATGGATTTGGGCGCATCGACGCTGGCCCAGTCTCCTCTTTCCCCGTCTAAAAACAGCTCTGTATAGCCCCGGTTGAAGGTTTTGTTCACGTCCGGGGTGAAACCGCCCCGCACATGGCCGAAGGAAGCGCGGCGGTAACGTTCCGGTTGGCGGGAAACCAGGGCGTCCAAGGCTTCAGAATAGGCCTTCACCACATTCCGCACATAGGATTCTCCCTTGAGCCGGCCCTCAATCTTGAAAGAGCACACCCCGGCTTCCGCCAGGTCTTCCAAGCGTCGCAGCAAGTTGTAGTCTTTCAGAGAAAGGAGGGCCTTGTTTCGCACCAGAACCTTGCCGGAGGCGTCTTCCAGGTCGTAGAGGTTGCGGCAGGGCTGGGCGCAGGCGCCGCGGTTGGCACTGCGGCCGGTAAGGTGTTCGGAAAGGTAGCACTGTCCGCTATAGCACACGCACAGGGCCCCGTGCACGAAGAATTCCAGTTCGGCCTCCACCGCCTCCCGGATGGCCCGGATCTGTTCTATGGACAGTTCCCTTTCCAGCACCAGGCGCCCGAAGCCCAAGCTCTCCAGTCCGCGGGCCTTCTGAGGCGTACGGATGGCACATTGGGTGGAGGCGTGCATGATGAGGGCGTCGCTCATGGCAAGCACCGCCGGATCCTGCACAATCAGGGCGTCCACCCCGGCCCCCTCCAGCGCCTGAACCAGCGCCTGCGCCTCCGGTATCTCCTCTTTCTCCAAAAGGGTGTTCAACGTGGCGTAGATGCGGACGCCGAAGCGATGGGCATACTCGCAGAGCCGTGCAATGTCTTCCACCGGGTTTCCGGCGGCCTGCCGGGCTCCAAAGGCCGGTCCTGCAATATAAACGGCATCGGCCCCGCAGTCTATGGCTGCAAGGCCGATGTCTGTGTTCCTGGCTGGAGCCAGCAGTTCCAGCGTCTTCAAATCAGAGGGTTTTGAGCTGAGCCGCGGCCTGGTCGGCATACTTGGTGCCGGCCAGCTTGCCGTAGTACTCCTTGGCGGTAGCCTTGTCTCCGGCCTTCTGGGCGGTGGCGGCGATGGTGAACATGATGTCCGCTGCGTCCTTGGCCTTGGGATCCAGGCTCAAATACTTCTTGTAAGCCTCGATGGCCTTGGCGCTCTTGCCGGCCTTGGTGAAGGCGTTGGCCATGAGCTTGTAGGCGTTGCCGGTCTCGTTGAAGCTGTTGGACTTCTCCAGAGCTTCCACGGCCTCGTCGTTCTTGCCGGCTTTCAGGAAAGCCTGGCCTTCGCGGAGGTAGGCGGTGCCCAGCAGCTTGGCGGCGTTGGCCTCTCCCAGTTCGTTGGCCTTGGTGAGGGACTCGATGGCGCCGTTCATGTTGCCGCTCTGCATGAGGGCCTGGCCCAGCAGCAGGTTGGCCTGTCCGTCTTCGGGGTTCAGGGCCACCAGCTCCTTGAAGGTGGCGGCGGCACCGGCTGCATCCTTGGCCTTGAGCTGGGTGGCGCCTTTACGCATGTAAACGTTGGGAATGAGGGTGGCAACCTCCTGGGCTGCTTCGGCCTCTTCATATTCGGCTGCAAGGGTCTTGGCCTCTGCGAGGGTGGCGATGGCCTCATCGTATGCGTCTTGGTTAATCTGTTCCTTGGCGATGGACAGGAGGGTACTTACGATGGCGTTCTTACATTTGGCCACAAATTCGGGAGCTTCGGCTTCCGTGCAGGCCTTGGCCTGCTCAAGGGCGGAACGGAACTGGGCCAGGGCCTCGGTCTTGTTGGTTTCCATGGCCTGGGCGCCGGCGTTGAAGGCGTCAACCGCCGCGTTGAAATCTTGTGCACTGGCCACTGCGGCGCTCAGGCTCAGGGCTGCGAGAACAACAAAAAATCTTTTCATCATCTTCTTATTTAAGCTAAGTTAAACATTCGTTTAGCACACGAATTGCAAAAATAGCAAAATAGTTTGTAATTTTGTACGAAAATCTGTTAAAAAATGATTCCTTTCAAGTTTCACCATACTGCCCTTGCTGTTTTGGCGCTCGTCGTTTTCTCAACAACGGTGCCGGCCCAGACGCTTCCGCCCCTTCCGGCAGACAGCCGCATCAAAAAAGGAAACCTCCCCTGCGGCGTGGTTTATTACACCGTCACCAATCCTTCGGACAAGGGATATGCCGATATTGCCGTTATCCAGCGGGACCAGCCCAGCTCCGCCGCACCCACAGGGCAGGTCTCCGCGGCTTTTCTTTCCCGCATGGGCGTGTCTCCCGGCCCGGAAGGTTATATCAGCGACGTGGACGGATCCACCGTTTACCACTTCCGGGATATCCCCTTCTACAAGCCGGAGGTGCTGGACTCCATGCTCCTTTACTCCTTTTTGCAGGTAGCCCTTTCCAAGGCCCAGCAGGCCGTGGTGGTGAGCGGAGACATCGACCCTGTGGAAATCAAGAAGAAGATGGACATCTTCTCCATGATGGTTCCCAAGATGCTGGTGAAAGAGGCCCATCGGCCGGACTATGTGTGGGAATCCTCCCCCGCCCCCTGGGTGGAGGCCTATCCTTCCGATTCTCCCGTGGCCCGCGTGTCGGTCACTTATTCGGGCGCCCGCGTCCCCTTTGAGTTCATGAATACGGCCCAGGCCATTGTGTCGGACCTCTTTGGGGATGAACTGCAACTTGTGCTCAGGCACCGCTTGGAGCGCAATCTGCAGGATGCCGGCATCCCGCACGGGCTCATAGACATTCATTCTCTCCGCAGCGATGACTATGGTTCCGACGAGCAGTACACCGTGGCCGTTACCGTGGCCAAGGAGAATACGGACGCCGCCATGCGCGTGCTTTCCACCACCTTGGCGGAAGTGGACAGCCGCGGCGTCACGCCCCAGGAGTTCACGGATGCCAAGAAAGTGCTCACCCCGCAAGTGCGGCATCGCGCCGTGGGCATCCCTTCCCGCGTAGATGACATTCAGCGCTGCACCGCCAATTTCCTGTACGGCGCCTCTTTGGCTCCCTATTCGGAGACCATGCGCTATTTCTCCCGCAAAACGCTGGCCGACACCACGGAAACGCGTTTTTTCAATAATTTTGCCGATGCCCTCCTAAGCCAGCTGGAGAACCTCAAGCTGGAATTTACCGGTGCCCCGGATTCCTTGGACAAGGACCAGGAGCTGTTCAACTACAACCTGGCCTACCTTTTTGGCTCCGTGGTGCCTACGGAGAAAGACCACAGCTGGCACAGCGCCGACTCATCGGCCTTGAAGGTGAGCTGCCCCAGGGTGAAAATCAAGTCCGAGAAAAAAGAAGCCGTCACGGGCGGAACGCTCTGGACCTTCACCAACGGTATGAGAGTCATCTTCAAGCCCGTTCCCGGCAGCGGCGTCTTCCACTACGGTCTGCAGCTGGGTGGTGGCCTGGCTCAGATTCCGGACCTGAAAGAAGGGGAGGGCGGCTATATCGGAGACATGCTGAGCCTGTATGATGTGGCCGATATTCCCGCCGCGCAGTTCCGGGACCTGCTGGCCTCCGGCGGCGTGAGCATGGAAACGGAGCTTTCCGTAAACAGCTTTTCGCTGAAGGGAGAAGCCCCTTCCGGCCAGTTTCAGTTCTTCCTGAAATCCCTCATAGCCCTGGCCAACAGGCGCAAGGTGAATCCGTCCCAGTATCAGCTTTATAGCCGGAATCAGGCCCTGGCACAGCCTTCCATGCAAGACCTCCTGTATCAGAAACTGGTTCCGGGCTTTGTCTATACCACCAACAAGCTTCCCGGGAAACTCACCTTGGACACCCAGAAGAAGGCGGAGAAGTACTTTGAAGAGCGTTTCTCCCGGATGCAGGACGGCATCCTCATCCTCTCCGGAGATTTGAAGGAGGAGGAAGTGAAACGGCTTCTCATGCGTTACTTAGGCGGTTTCCGCACAGACAAAAGTACACTTCCCCGGCGTGCTGTGGCCCTGCGCCCCCTCAGCGGCACTACGCAGCAGACAGTGGAAGGCTACCCCGCGGGAATCTATATCCTGTTGGATGCGGAATATGCCGTTACCTCAGACCACTATTATACCTCATTTGTGGCCATGGAGGCCCTTCGCCGTTCACTCGCCCGCCATTTGGCGCCTTACGGGTATTCGATTGAGCTGGAGACCAACAACTTCACCCAGCCGCAGGAGCGTTTCCAGATAGAAATCACCCTCCGGCCCATCCCTTCGGACAACCTTCCCGAAGATGTCCGTACCCAGGACCCGGAACGGGCTCTTTCCGCCGTCCATGCGGCTCTTGCGTCCTGCGCCTCGGAGCCCCTGTCCGGGGCGGATCTGAGCGGCTGGAAGGCTCGCACCCTCTCTCAGGTGAAGCGGGAACTGGATTCCCCGTCCGGCTTCGTGACCACCCTTCTCACCCGCTACACCAGCAACAAAGACATCTACAGCCGCTATTCGGAGAGTATATCGGCCATTGATGCCGCCCAAGTGAAAGATTTCCTGACCGCCCTCACCTCCGGCGGAAGGATAGTACTGTTGGTGCCATGACGCGGAAAGATTTCGGAACCATCGTGGAAATCGGGGATGTCCTGGTTTCGGAAGAGGTGATCCTGGAGTATTTTGCCTGCGATTATGAGCTTTGCAAAGGCCGATGCTGCATCGTGGGAGACAGCGGAGCGCCGCTCAAGGAAGAGGAACTGGAGCCCATAGAAGCCAATTACGACGCCTTCAAGGGCCTCATGCGGGAAGAAGGCCGGGCCGCCGTGGATGCCAAGGGCTTTTTCGAAATAGACCGCGACGGAGACCTGGTGACGCCGCTGGTGCCGGGCAGCGAGGAATGTGCCTACTGTCACTTTGAAGGCGGAAGCTGCTTCTGTTCCATCGAGCGCCAGTTCTGCAAGGGCCTGTCCACTTTCAAGAAACCCATCTCCTGCTCCCTCTATCCCATCCGGGTGGTGGATCTGGGCGGGGGCCGATGCGGGCTCAACCTCCACCGCTGGAACATTTGCGCGGATGCCTTCCAAAAAGGGCGCCGCGAAGGAATCCGGGTGTACCAGTTCCTTCGCGGACCGCTGACAGATGCTTTCGGGCAGGAGTTCTACTCTGCCTTGGAAGCGGCTGCCAAGATGCTCATGGCAGCCTCGTAATCACTTTCATTCACCTTTACCTCGATGGGGCGGGCATACCCCAGGGAAGGATAGGAGGAGTCGGCTCCGAAGACGCCGGCGGGGATGCCGTTGTCTCCCAGAAGGGCCACGGTCATATCGGCCTGGACCTTTTCCGTAAACGTGGCAACGGTTTTGAATCCTTGGGTATCAGTTGTCATAGCTATTGAGTTTTCTGTCTAAGGACGTAACCACGCGGACCAGGTCCCGGTTGAGACCCTCCGCCTGGAAACCTCCCAGGACGGGGTTGATGGTAATGGTGTCTTCCCACAGGCGGGTGAGCCGGTTGACAGGGCTTCCCAAGTGGTATTTGCGGCCTCCTTCGGGCGTCTGACCGGCTTTCACATAGCCTCTTTGTTCCAGGGCGCCGTCTATGGCGGCCCAATGCTCCGCAGGGTCTCCCTTGACGTTAATCTGCCGTTTGGCATAGCCGAAGAGCGGATACACCAGGCTCATGGCGGCAAAGGCGGCCAGAATGAGCTCTACCGACGTCCAACCGTTTCGGAAGGCCGTGTCAATGTCCTTTGAGGCCAGCCCGCTGAGCATGAGGATGGCAATGATTGCGACAAAGATGAGCGTAATCTGGATAAAATATTTGAAAGCTCTTCTCAGGTAGGTCATATAAGTTCTCTGATAATCTGGTCCGACACAAAGAAATGGTCTTCGGGGATGCGGTAACGCCGGCCCGTTTTCTGAAGGGCGCCCTGGCTCATGAGCCGGTCGATGTCTTCCTTCAGGCAGTTGGCTTCCAGGAATTCGGCATCGGCCCCGCGGGCGGTCCTGAGGGCCAGCATAAGCGTTTCCACCTTTTCGTCTTCCACGCTCAGCACTTCGCGGGTGAGCGTGTAGCCGGTGAGCTCCTGCGAGTTCCAGCTCCGGCCTTTCCCGCTGAAGGAATGGGCCGACGGACCCAGCCCCACATAGGGCCTCCGTGCCCAGTAGCCTCCGTTGTGGACGGCCTGGAAGCCCGGACGGGCGAAGTTGGATATTTCATAATGCTCGTAGCCGGTCTGCTCTATGAGCTGGCACAGGAGCCGGTACTGACGGGCGCATACCTCTTCCGATGCCTCTTCGTATTCTCCGGCTTCCAGTCTTCGGGCCAGCACGTTGTCTCCTTCCACGGTGAGCTGGTAGCAGGAGATGTGCTCCGGACCCAGCTCCAGCACCTGGCGGATGGTGTTTTCCCAAACGGCGTCCGAGAGATTGCTGAGGCCAAAGATAAGGTCAACGCTGATGTTCTCGAAACCGGCCTCCCGGGCCAGCCGGAAGGCTTTGACGGCGCCTTCCGCGTTGTGGCGGCGGTTCATCCAGCGAAGGAGCTCGTCGTCAAGGGACTGCATCCCTATACTGATGCGGTTCGCGCCCAGCTTCCGGAGGCTCTCCACATAAGGCAGCCCCTTTTCCACCAAATCTTCCGGATTCACCTCTATGGTGAATTCCTCGTACGGGCCGCCGTGTCCCACTTCCTCCAGGGTGAGGAGGATGCGGGTAAGACTGCTGAGCGGCAGCACCGAAGGGGTGCCGCCGCCAAAATACAGCGTTTTCAGACTGTCGTCCATCTCTGCGCTGCGCTCCCGGATTTCCCGGCAGATTTCCCGGGTATAAGCCTCTACGGCACTGTCTGCGGCTATCTCCGAGTAGAAGTCACAGTAAATGCAAAAGCTTTTGCAGAAAGGGACGTGAATGTAAATCATATTATCGGAGCAGGCATTCTGCGCGGCCCAGGAGGCTCTTTTCCGAGTACACCTCGAGGGTGTAGATGCCCTTCACGAACTCTCCGGTGTCGTTGATGTAGATGGACATGTCCACTTCCTGGCCTTCGTAGTCCACCTCACGGGAGGCGGTGGCCTGCAGGGTGAGACCGTTCACCGTGAACTCCACGGATTCTCCGTTCAGCAGAAGGACGCCTTCCGGATCTTTCACACGGGCGTAGATGCGCACGGGGCCCTTGTCTGCGATGTTGTTCTCTAACAGGGTGAGGTTGGCCACCATGTAGCGCACACGGTTGTGGCGGTCTCCCGTCTTGTCGTTGCTGTAGTAGGCGCCAAGGGCGATGGCGCGTGCCTTGATCACCTTGCCGGCGTTCACCTGCTCGGAGAGGTTCTCCACCTGCTGGGTGAGTTCCTCGCTCACGCGGCGGCTCTCCGCGGCTTCGCGGCGGGCGGCGGCGGCATCGGCCGTCAGTTTCTTGTTCAGGGTGTTCAGGGAGTCAATCTGGACGATATAGCCCTTCATGATGGCACGGAGGGTGCCCAGCTCCTTCTCATACTGGCGGATCTTGGCCCGGTTGGTGGCTTCCGTCTTGGAGAGCTTTTCAATGAGCATGGCCACCTGCTCGCGGGAGGTGTCCAACTGGCTGTTAATCATCTCATAATCGGAGCTGAGGTTGGAGAAATCGCTCTGGAGCTGGACCATCTGCCGGGCCAGGTCCGCCTTCTCCACTTCCAGTTCTTTCACCAGGGTGCTCCGCTGGTACAGGAGGTAACCCAGCACCAGGGCCAGGATGCCGGCCACGATGGCCAGTACGGTCATGACGGTTCTGGGTCCTTTCTTCTCTTTTCTTTCGCGTTCTTCACGCTCTATTCTCTCGAGGGGATCTTCATTCATGGCAAAATATTTTTAATTCATGCAAATATAATTATATTTGTGGAAATAACGTGCTATGGCAAGCATCTTTTATCAAAGAGTGGAAGCCCTTAGCGATCAAGGGTTTAGCGGCAGAAATTGCGGGAGGCGAAGGGGAAGGACTCCCGGAGGGCGGTGTGCCAGTATTCCCAGGTGTGGCCGCCGTTTCTCACACGCAGTTCGCTGTGAAGGCCGGCTTTCTTCATCTTCAGATGGAGCTCCACGGAGAGGGGCATGAGGGAGTCGTCGTCTCCGCAGTCCAGGAACCACTGGACAGTTTTTAGCTGGCCGATGGTCTTCTCATCGGCATTGTCCATGAAATCCAGGGTGGAATGCTTCCGCACGGATTCGTCCGTGAGCGTGAGCTTGCTCTCCGGCTTGCCGGTGCCCCGCACTTCGCGCTGCTTGTTGTCCAACCAGGCGCTCATGCCATAGGCACTGGAGAAGAGCTCCGGATGGCGCTGGGCATAGGCGATGGAGCCGCCGCCGCCCATCGAAAGGCCCATGACGGCCCGCTTGCCCTTGGAACCGCCGCAGTTGAACTTCTGTTCCACGGCCGGAAGGAACTCCTGGAAGAAGAAATCCTCATACGGCCAGTCCTTCACATTGAAATAGCCGTTCTGGTAGTTATGGACATCGTTGTCTCCGGCGTTGGGCATCACAATCACGACGGGGCACAGCTCTCCCGTGCCGATGAGCTCGTCGGCAATGATTTTCATGCCGCCCATCTGCACCCAGTTGGAATAGTCTCCGTACAGGCCGTGCAGCAGGTAGATGACCGGATAGCTCTTGGCGGCGTCATAGCCGTCAGGCAGGTACACGTTGTACTTCTGCTCGCAGCCCAGTTTCCCGCTTTGGATGCTCTCTGTTACAATTTTGCTCTGTGCGGCGGCAGAGAGGGCCGCCAGGCCCGCCATAAGGGTAATAAAGATTTTTTTCATGGCCGATGGTTTAAGGATGTACCAGTGTTCCTACTTTTTCTCCGGCAAGAAGCTTGGTGAGGTTGCCGGTGGCGTTCATATCGAAGACGATGATGGGCATGCCGCCGTCGCTGCAGAGGGCGTAGGCGGTCTGGTCCATCACCTTCAGGTGCTTGGAGATGGCCTCGTCAAAGGACAGCTCGTCATATTTTTGGGCCGACGGGTCTTTCTCCGGATCGGCCGTATAGACTCCGTCCACGCGGGTTCCCTTGAGGAGGGCATCGGCCCCTATCTCCAAAGCGCGGAGGGCGGCGCCGCTGTCCGTGGTGAAGAAGGGATTGCCGGTTCCGCCGGCGATGAGGGCCACGCCGCCGCGCTCCAGCACCTTCACGGCCTCGTCCCGCATATAATATTTGGCATGCGGCTCCATGGGGGTGGAGGTGAAGACCTCGGCCTGAACGCCTTCGGCCTTGATGAACATCTTGAGGGCCAGGGAGTTGATGACGGTGGCCAGCATGCCCATCTTGTCCCCGTCCACGCGGTCGAAGCCCTTGCCCACGCCCTGCAGGCCGCGGAAGATGTTTCCGCCGCCGTTCACGATGGCAATCTGGAGGCCGGCTTTGGCCGCCGCCGCTATTTCCTTGGCATATTTTTCCAGCCAGGCGGTGTCCAGTCCCTTGCCGGAAGGGCCGCCCAGGCTCTCGCCCGAAAGTTTAAGAAGTACGCGTTTATACATGAGATTTTGTTTTAAATCGAACAAAAGTACCCAAATAGTGGGAAAAATCCAAGAAAGATTCCTATATTTGCATACTTGGAATCATATCAAAACATTTATAATGGCTAATTTTCTAACCTCTTCCATCGGCAAGAAATTCATTCAGAGCGTCAGCGGCGCTTTCCTTATCCTCTTCTTGCTCCTTCACGGTACCATCAACTTCTTCTCCGTCCTGGATTCCCTGCA
>CAJOMB010000002.1 GCA_905235615.1 uncultured Bacteroidales bacterium
TTCCGGGGGCTCCGCCCCCATAAATACCCCCTGCGGCTCCCGGCCTATAAATCCCCCAATCCCCCTTAGGTCGCTTCGCTCCAAATCAAACACACCATAGACCTCCGGCGCACTGCGATGCGACGTTTTTCTTTTTTCTACCATCCTATATAGTGGGGATAGCGTGCGTATCGGTCCACAGTTTGGACTACACGTCCTCTTCGTCTCTGTTGAAGTCGTTGAAGAACTCTTCTTTCCCCTCCAACAGCCCGGATATTTCTTGATACATAAAACGACAAGTCCAGTCATAGAGCGGAATAACCGCGCCGTGTTCTCCGACATCTGTAAAATGCAAGGTTCGATAATAGCGGATCAAACTCTCGTCATCAGAAGTATCAGCCGCGAACAGGAACAAATACTGACATCCGACATATTGTCTGACTTCCAGAACCTTGGGAACAAGAAAGTGCCAGAACACAATCGCGCCGAAATGAGGGAAAAAGCCCAGGGAATCAAAGAGTTTACGGTAATTCTCATTGGCGCAGAACTGAACAATCTCTATTCCGGCAAATGTCTGCCCTACCCGCTGAAGATTCTCCGTGAAAACGTTCTCAATATCAGTAATAGCCTTGTTATCTTTTTTCTGAATCTTTTCGAGTTCCGCTTTTGAGATACCTTTACTGGTTCGTACGCTTTCGCGGATTTCTTTGATAAGTCGGCGATCCTCATCACTGGTACTATCTTCTTTTTCTATCTCATCGAAATACTGAAAGAGGTTCTTTATCAGACGAAGTTGCTCTTTCTCAATCAGCTTATCATACAGCTGACCACACTTCAAAGAGAAATAGAAGACGATGCCTCCATCTTCCTTGTATTTAACGACGTAATATGCTACAGAACCGTTCTCATCTTCTTCAAAAGCCTCTGACTGAATCTTGTTGGTGAGATTGTCGCTCTTGGGATTAGAGAAATTACCAACCAGTCGCAGATTAATATCAGAAGAGGAGAGCCTTTCGATAGAAAAACTCTCCAATATCTTTTTCTGTTGTTTGGTAATCCTGGACATAGACAATGCTTTAAACAGGACGAAGGTGACTTATATAATACCGACGAAGCTTGATATGGTGTGCATCCTTCCGGATATCGTCCAATGCAATCAAAGCATCACTGTTTTCCCCTGCCGGGACCCCTACTCTTGCCTTCTGCCAAGAAAGCTCACCATGAGTAATAGAACTGAGACTCCATGCATCCTTTGGCGCGTATTGCTCAAAAACCTTGTCGAAAACGGCTTGGTAGGGCGCCACCTCTTCGGAGGTTACCCTTTGGGTGAGTTTTCCTTGCTTGTAAAGGCTTCTTATCTGAACGATGACCGGTCCGTATTTCCAAGCTTGAAACTCAGTAGTGAATAATGGTTGGTCCAACTGAATAAGGGCTTCACGCTGGGCAAAGTATAGAAGCTTATGCAGCTTCATCTCGTCGATAGGGGAACCATATTCCCTTTCATATCGGCGAGAGATGTAAGAAGCAACTTTTACTACGTCAAGCATATTATCCCAATTTTTCCAAAGGTGGCATTTTTTTTTGTAACTACAAAATATTTGCCGATAATTAATTGCAATCTGTGGTTGGAAGCACAGCGGTCGAGAGGCAGACATTGTTTCATCAGGGAGCACCTGTAAGGCGCAAGCTTGTTGGGCAGGGGGCGTCAAGCACGGGAGAATCCCCCGTGCTTTAACCGGGGAGAGTAGTAAAGCGATTCATTCCGGGGGCCGATTGCTGTGAAGTAGACGGTCTTTCGGTTTGTTATTGGCTGTTTTGTTTGTTATATTTGTGGGGATTTCTCTTGAGTGTTATGAACAAGTATCCTTTGAATATCAGGGAAGGCGAGGTGATTAACCGCGTCAGGGAAGATTGGTTTGACAGATTTGATACCGTCCGGCAGATTAAGGACGTTGATTTCAGCGTGTATGAGCCGGAGGAGCTTTCACTTCTGGCGGAGCCGTATCCTTACCTGTGGGCCGAGGCGAAGAAGGGCAATACGACAGACATGGAGGACAACCTGGTGCAGTTGACCCTTACCATTGGTAAGTATCGTTTGTATGCAAAGATGATGCAGCCGGTATTGATTGCTGCATTCGATGCAGAAAGGATATGTTTTCTGGAGTATGACAGGGTGATTTCTCTCTTTTCGGAGCCATGGGTAGATTGGAACTTGACGCCTTCAGATCACACGTCGGAGCAGTTTGTTCGGGCGAAGCTGTTCCTGGAAGAAGGATTGTCTCACCGGATGACCTTCAACTGGATGAATGATGCGAAGGAACTTACCCGTTTTATCAAGGCTAATTTCACCAGGAAGAACCGCAACGCGCGTAAGATTGAAATCAACCGGACAAGTTTTGTATCGGTGTATTTCAAGTGGTGCGAGAAGGTCAAACCGTCTATCGCCGTAGATTGGTCTGTGCTTGACAGATATGGTGTGTATGATCGTGACTTTTTCTTGGCTGATCTTATTTCGAAGGACGGGAAGACACTGAGGGACAATTTGATTGTTACCTTGAACATTGATTCATACAAGATGCACAAAGAAATCGAGGGGATGGGGTTCTTCGCAGATGTGCATTTCAAGGATGGTCAGAAGGCGTACAATCTCTTTTGGAACAATTACAAGCGTCCTCCGAAAAAGGAATATCATGAATACATTCTTGACAGAACTGACTTGCTCGTCCCCGAGGACAAGCGTGCGTATGACGGGGCGTATTACACGCCGAAGATATGGGTCGAAAAGGCGCATATGACGCTTCATGAAATCTTCGGTGATTGTTGGCAGGATAATTATTACGTTTGGGACTGCTGTGCAGGTTCCGGGAATCTGTTGCGCGGCCTCGTGAATCCTTATCGTGTCTATGCCTCGACGAATATTCAGGGAGACGTCGATCGTATGCATTCGGCTATTGATAACCATGGGCTCCAGTTGTTGAAGAATCACGTGTTCCAGATGGATTTTCTGGACGATGAGTTGGACGGGCCGAAGGTTCCGGACTCTCTGAAGGAGATTATCTCAAATCCAGAAGAGCGGAGGAAGCTCATCGTATTGATCAACCCGCCCTGGGCGGAGGCTGCCGACAAGGATACTGTCACTGGTACGGGGACGAACAAAAAGAATGTCGCCTTGAAGTACAGGACCTATGCGCGGTTCAAGGATTCCATGGGTATCGCTGCGCGTGAGATTTATGCGCAGTTCTTCATGAAGGTGTACACGGACTTGTCCGGCTGTATCCTTGCGCAGTTTTCTACGCTCAAGCATCTTACCGCACCTAACTTTACGCAGTTCCGAAATGTCTTTCAGCCGTTGCTTTTCGGGCCTAAGTTTGTTGTCCCGTCAAAGTCGTTTGAAAATGTCAATGGGTCTTTCCCTGTCGGATTCTTCGTGTGGGATACTTCCGTGAAGGAACGGTTTAATGGCACGGAGGCCGAGTTTTTTGACAAAGGCGGGAACTCTCTCGGGACGAAAAGGATTATTTGTTATGACAGTCTTCGTACGATTAATGACTGGATTATAGGAACGCGCGGAAGGGGTGGAGATGTGATTGGATTCATGTCCGCTAAAGGGGCGGATTTTCAGAATCAGAATTACAATTACATAGTTAATGACAAGACTTTGTTGCCGCATCCGCGTGGAACAGACATTACGGTGAACAACTTTTTGGAGGCATGTGTCTATTATGCCGTCAGACAGTGTATGCCGGATACTTGGGTTAATGACCGCGACCTTTTCCTGGAGCCGGATTCCCGTTGGTTTGATGAAAAGGAGTTCCTGACGGATTGTATTGTTTATACACTCTTTTCTAATCGCATCAAGCATTCGGACGGGCCGAACCACTGGATTCCGTTCAGCGAGGATGAGGTCGGGGCACCGGAGCGGTTTTCCAGTCATATTGTGAGGGAACTTATTACTCAGCCCGGAGCTCTTGTGCCTGCAGATTCTTTGTTTGGCGAAGTGGATGCGCGGGAAGATGATGGTTGGTTTCCTCTTTCAACCATGTCTGATGAGGCACATGCTGTTTACGAAACCGGAAGAAGGATATGGTCTTATTACCTTTCGATATCTGGAGTGGATGTAAATGCTTCTTTTTATGATATTTCCGCGAGGTTTCAGGGAACGAAGTCGAATGGAGAGCTCTCGGGGCGTTCCGATAATCCTGTCTATGAGTCATTGCGCAAAGAACTTGGGCGTGTAAAACGATTGCTGGAGAGGAAAATTGCCCCGAAAGTCTTTGATTATGGATTTCTTGTCAAATGAGAAACTTCGGTTGGGGAAGTTACCATCAGTGATATTGCGCCCCTCACGCACGCTTGACAACTCGCGTTATTTCGCCGTGCCCTGTCCGGGCCGATGCCGTCCGGGATGCCAAGTGTTAAAAAGATGAGCACAACATATTGTGTTTTTCGTTAAATTTGCATCTTGGTTAGTTGAATCAGCAATGTCTAAAAAATCTTTCTTCATCGGAGTGGCTGCAGTGGTGGCGGTAGTGGCCATTGGCAGCGTGGCGGTGGACAGCATCGCTCGGCCCTGGCCGATATCCCCGGCGTCCGGGCGGATTTCAAAAAGGCGAGCATTTCCCTGATAGGGGGCAATGTGGAGCTGCGGGAGGTGGATTTTGCACTTTCGGATTCCACCGGCGTGTCTCCGGAGGTGAAGGGGCATGTGAAGGCCCTCCGGCTGGAGCGTGTGCGCTGGTTCCGCCTGCTCAAGGGAGAGGCCCATGCGGGGCGCCTGCTCATCCGCAAGCCCGATGTGCAACTGGTCCTGCAGGGCGGTGAGACTCCCCGGAAGGAGGATACGATATCGGCCCCGGAGTCCTTCCTGAAAAAGCTTTCCTTGGGGGCGCTGCAGATAGAGGAGGGCAGGTTGGGCCTTGGAAGCACCAAAGATTCCACCAAGGTCTCTTTGCAGGGGCTTGGATTTTCTGTGAAAGAGATTGCCCTTACCCCGGCGGATGGCGCTTTTTCTTTCAATGACAGTCTGTACAGGGTGAGCTTGGACAGCCTGGATTATAGGGACGCCCTGGGTGTTTCCCGCATCCGGGCAGGCCATTTGGAAACGGCCGATGCGGGGCCCGTCACGGCGCAGGCCATGCATCTGTACAGTTGCGTCGGGCAGGAAGATCTGGCGGTCCGGCTGGGGAAGATATCGGCCATGTGGTACGATGTGCAGTTGGACAGCCTGTATGTGAGTCCGCTTAACATTCCACGTCTGGTGAGCAGCAAGCAGGTGTCGTTGGACAGCATCAGCCTCAAGGGCTCGAAGGCCGTGATCCTGCAGGACGACCGTTATGCCCCGGCCGTTCCCTATGCCACCCTCCAGGAGGGCCTGAACGCTGTTTCCCTGCCTTTGCAGATTCGGAAAATAGAAGCCTGCCTGAATGATTTCACCTTCCTTTGGGAGGTCACGAACAAGAACAGGGGGGTCTTCGCCATGGAGAACGTTCGTCTGGACATGAATTCCGTGAGCAATGCACGGGGAAACGTGATGGAGATGCGCGTCCAGTCGGGTCGTAAGAACCGAAGCCGGATGGACATGAATCTGTTTATCCGCAACGACAAGGCGGAAACCACCCACGGGAAAATGCATATCTACGACTTGGACGTTTCCAAGATGGACGGCTTCCTGCGCCCGCTGTTCGGTGCTACCGCCCAGGCCAGGATCCATAAGATTGAGTCTGTCTTTCAGGGCGATAAAACCCAGATGAAGGAGGATTTCTGCATGGAGTACGAAGACCTGACGGTGAAGGTATGGAAAGACGAATATGCCCCTTACCGGGTAGTGGCTGAAAACAGCGGAACTCTCACCTTTGTGGCCAATCTGGTACTTCCCAAGGCCAATCCGCTTTATGAGGGCCGCAGCCCCAAGCGGGTAGCGGTGGAATTCAAGCGGGACCCCATGCTGCCCTATCCGTCTTACCTCATTCAGAATATCACCATGGGGGCTATGCATACCGTCCTCCCCGGCGGCCGCGTCCATAAAATGCACGAGAAGTAGCCTTGCGGCGGGCAAGGCGTGTGAGGTGTCCCTAATTTACGGACACCTCCCGCAAAAAGGGCCGATTTTGGTAGAGGTGTCCCGGTTTTTGGGACACCTCACACAGTATGTCAGGGGAAAAGCCGACGGTAGGCATCGGCCTTTTTCTCCAAGGGAAGCGGATAGGCACGGGAGGTGGAGGGCATGCGCCAGAAGCGGAGCGTCCGCGGGCCCATCTTCATCTCTACGCATTCGCCAACCGGAGGCGGGGCGCATTGGAAGGTTTCTGAAAGCACCTCGGTGGCCTTCTGACCAGTTGTGACTACCGTGTCACAGAGCGGCAGGCGGGCCAGCAGCCCCGGCACATCCGTAGGCGTAACCACCTCAAGAAAGGCATCCGAAGCATTGTCTTTCAGGCGACGGACCTCACAGGCGGTGTCGTAGAAAGCCAGCCCCTGTGCGGCACAGAAGCTTCGGATGGCCGCTTCATCGAAGCGTTTCTCGCCGGGAACACAAAAAAAATTTCGCTCTCCGAAATGAATGATTCCCATGACTCTCCAGAAGTCATTTATCCAGTTAGGGTAGTAGAAAGGCATACTCCAGCGGTGCGGCTGGGGTGGAAAACTGCCCAGAAAAAGGATCTTTGCCCCGTCCGGCAAGAAGGGTTCGAAAGGATGTTTTTCCGTTAACATATTCGTTCTCAGGCAAATGTAGTGAAATTTTTTAATGGCTCAAAAATTTGGTTGGAAAGACATTGAAAATTATATTTGCCCGCATGAGAAAAGTGTATCTGCTCACCACGGCCCATTTGGAGGACCGTCTCTGGTTCCGGGAAGAGGAAGACTTCCAGGTGGGAATGAATTACGTGGCTATTGAATCGGCCTGCCGGAAAGAGGTGGGCGTACTGGCGTTTGTGCTCATGTCCAACCACTTGCACTTTGTGCTGAGAGGCTACCCGGAAGATGTTTTGCTGTTCGTCAATCAGGTTAAGCGCCGATACTCACAATATTTCAGACAGAAGTACGGTGCCAAAGAAATCCTTCGCGGGAACGAGGTGGATATCCGGGAAATCCCTTACGAGGACGAGTCGGTGGAGAGAGCCGTGGCGTATGTCCAGATGAATCCGGTGGCCGCCAACATCTGCTCCCATCCCAGTCAATATCCCTGGGGCAGCGGAAACTGCTTCTTCTGCGTATCTCCGCCCGGCGGACGGCTTGTTCATGAGTTCTCCGTACGCTCTTTGGAGCGCATGATGCACAGTTTCCGTCCCATTCTTCCTCAAAAGTGGTTGATGAGTCCGGAGGGCTATATCCTTCCGTCTTCCTATGTGGATGTCGAGGACGTGGAAGCTTGTTTCCGCACACCCAAGCGGATGAATTTCTTCCTGACCAACTCCTCCAAAGCACGCAAAAGGATGGAAAGTGCAGATGCCGCCCTCCCGACCTTCCGCGACCAGACCATCCTGACTGCCCTCCCGGAACTTTGCCGCAGCCTCTTCGGGAAGGAAACGTTTCGCGCCCTCCAGGCCGATGAACAGGTAGAACTGGCCCGCCAGCTCCGCCTTCGCTTCAGCGCCGACGCCAACCAGATTGCCCGTGTCTGCGGTCTTACTTATGCTGCTGCCGCCCGCCTCCTGGATCGGCTTTAAGTTTACTTCCCCCACCAGGTGTGTGAGGTGTCCTTAAATTTGGGACACCTCCCGCAAAAAAGGCCGATTTTGGTAGAGGTGTCCGTGTTTTTGGGACACCTCACACGTTTTTCCGGATTTGGGCTTAACTTTTTTCGATTTTTGCGTCTATCTTTGTGAAGTATGGACAAAACGCAAGAAACAGAGCTGGCTCAGATAAGGCCCAAGGTGCTGGCAACGGCGCAGAGGTTTTTCCGGGCATCGCACATAGAGGGGGACCCGGAGGATGTGGTGCAGGAAGTGCTCCTGAGGCTCTGGGAGGCCCGGCGGAGCGGCACGCAAATCCGTAACGCGGAGGCGTGGGCCGTGGCGGCTGCCAAGAACTGTTGCATCTCGCTCTGGCGCCAGAAGCGGCCCGTACGCAGCTATCCGGAAGACTTGCCGGACAGCCACGGCGCCGCCACCTCCATAGAAGAGGCGGAGATGTGGCAGTTGGCCGATAAGGCCCTGGCGCAGATTCCGGCCGCCTCCAGACGTTTGCTCCAGCTGAGGGCCTCCGGCCTGTCTTTAGATGAGATGGCGGCCCTGACCGGGCGCCCGAAGGGCAGCGTGAAGAGTTCCATCTCGGCCGCCCGGCATGAAATGACAAAAGCTTTGTTCGCATGGACAGAAAAGAATTGACACAACTGTATTTGGACGCGGAAACCACTCCCGAACAGGAAAAGGAGCTGGCCCGCTCTTTTGCCGTTACGCCTCCGACTGACGGGCAGGAGAGGGCGGTTTACCGGCTGCTGCAGGCCGTGGAGCCCCTTCCGCTTCCGGAACGTCCAGAGGCCGGGGAGGAATACGACCGGGTGGTTCGCCGCGCCGGCCGCCGGCCTTTCTACTGGGGCCTCACGGGCGTGGCTGCAGCCGCCATCGTGGCCGTGCTGCTTTTCGTAGGAGCCCCGCAAAAGCCACAGGAAGACAACTCCCCTTTGCTGGAACAGATTGCGTTCCTGGCCAACTTCAATCCGTCGGAAGCGGAGAGCCTGGAATTCAAACCCGTCGGGGACGGATATGTCATGACCGCCCACTTCCCGGACGGGCAGACGGCCTCCTTCATTCTCACGCCTTTGGACGGAGGCGAATCCTTTAACCTTGTAGCGTTGAAACAGTAATGAAAAAGATGATTCTCCTTTCCATCTGCCTGCTTTTAGGCGCATGGACCTTGTCTGCCCAGCAGACCCTTTATGTCATTGACAACGAAACGGCAGAGCACTTTGACGGCTCCCAGCTCAAGGGAAAGACCATCAAAGATTACAAAATCACCACCCAGGGAAGAGGCCGAAAAGCCATCACGGTGCATGCCATCACCACCGCACCGCCTACTCAGTTGAAAACTTACTTCAAGACCGATTCCCTTTTTACCGGCAAGGAGGTGATTATCACGCAGGAGGCGTCCAGAAAGATTGTCTATATCATTGACGGTGAACGACGTGAAGATACCGCACCCTTGCACAAAATGTCACCGTACGATATTGAGAGCATCGTTGTCATAAAGGACGGATCTCCGGAACAACTGAAATACGGAGAGGATGTGTCTGTCATCAAAATCACTACCAAAAAAGGGAAAAGGAAGGAATAATGAAGAAGATACTGCTGTTTGTGCTCTGCCTGCTGCCGGGGCTGTCGGCCCGGGGACAGGTGTTCATCATCAACGACAACCTTATGACGGGGCGCTTGAGCGAGATCAAGGCCACCGTGCTGGACTCCCTCACCAATGAGCCCGTGGGCTTTGCCTCCGTGTATGTGATTCCCTCCAAAGATACCACCATCACCAACTTTACGCTTTCGGACGCCAAGGGCGAGGCCAAACTGGACGAGGTCCCTTACGGCAGTTATGTCTTCCATGTGGAGATGATGGGCTACAAGCCCTTCATCAGGGAAAAGTACTTCCGGGAGCGGAGGGTGGACATGGGCACCATCCGCCTGCAGGTGGACGAACACTATTTGGAGGCGGCCGTGGTTTCCGACGTGGGCAACCCCATCGTGGTGAAGAAAGATACCGTGGAGTTCAACGCCTCCTCCTTCCGGGTGGGCGCCAACGCCATGCTCAAGGATCTGCTGCAGCGCATGCCCGGCATGGAAATCACGGAAGACGGAAAAGTGAAGTTCAACGGCGAGGAGATTGACAAGCTCACCATCGGCGGGCGCACCTTCTTCTTCAACGATCAGAGTACGGCCCTGAATAACCTGCCGGCGGCCGTGGTGGACAAAATCCGCGTGATAGACCGCGACTCGGAGGCCACGCGGGCTTCCGGCCTGCAGGACGGCTCCCGCGAGAAGGTCTTGGACGTGGCCCTGAAGAAGGAATACGAGAAAGGCTGGTTTGGCAATGCCGGCGTCAAAGGAGGCTCCACCCTCATTCCCAAGGCCGATGACAAAGACCTCAGGGACGGCCGTGGCTTCCTCTGGAGCGGGAATGCGCTGGTGTCGGCCTATGGAGAGAAGGACCAGGTGACGGTGATAGGCAATGCGCAGAATATCAATGATTCCAACGCCGTTTTCATCATGATTGACGAGGATGGGGAGCGGAGTTCCCTGAACCAGGGGCTTTCCACGGCGGCCCAGCTGGGCGTGAACGCCAACACCTCCCGCATCAAGGATACGGAGACGGCGGTAAGCGCCAATTACAAATACACGGACACCCGCTCCGGAAACAAGACGGAGCGCGTCACCTTCCAGGACAGCGGCAACCTGAACGCCTCTTCCCAGAATAGCGGGCGGTCCTACAACAACTCCGTGACAGCCAATGTGGAGTTCAAGAAAGAGAAGGGAAAAGTCTGGTTCCACCTGCGTCCGAATTTCCGCTATACCAAAACGGATTCATACAGCAACGGCAGTTCCCAGACCCTTCAGGCGGGGAATTTTCTCAACAGTGCGGAGAATACGAACCATAATCTGTCGGCCAGCAAGAATGCCTATCTGGGCGGGGATGTCACCTTCCGGGAAATGGGCGGAAAAGCCAGGCGGTCGCTGACCCTGAATCTGTTCGGAAGCTATGGGGACAGCAATGGGAAGAGTGACGAGACCTCCTTGCTCACCTTGAGTACGGGGACCGGCACCCGCACCATGAATTATGTTGCAGACGGACGGAACGCCTCAGCAAGTGGCGATCTCAGCTACACGGAGCCGCTGGGAGAAAAGTGGACGCTGGGAGCGCGGGTCGGGCTGCACTGGACAGGCCGGGGCAATGTCCGCGACGCCTTTGACGCCGCCGGGAAGAACGACTACTACAGTTCGGTGAGTCGCAACAATTATCTGGAGCAGACGTACGGCTTCACGGTGCAGTACCAGTTTGCGGAAAGGAGTTACGTCACCCTGGGAGCCGACGTGCGGGGCACCCTGAACGAGACCTTCTCCAAGAGTTTCGGCATCGAGAACACCACCGGCAAAGACGAGTGGCTCTGGCATGTGACGCCCAATGTCCGCTTTATCTTCAGCAAGGGGAATGACCGTCTTTCCGTCTATGTGTCCGGCACCGCCCAGCAGCCCTCATCGGCCCGGATGCAACCGGTGCTCAATATCACGGACCCTTCGCGCCTGAGCACGGGTAACGTGTACTTGAAGCCCTATACGCAAACCTACTTCAATGCAGACTGGACCCGGAACAACCGGGAGCGCTTCTCTACGCTCATGCTCTACTTCTACGGTCATGTTTCGTCCTCTCCCATCATCAGTGCACAGTGGTACGACGCGGACGGAATCCTGTACAGCGTACCGGTGAATGCGAAAAACCCCAGCCTGACAGCCAGTCTGATGGCCAATTACACCACGCCGCTGGACAGCAAGAAACGCTGGTCCCTCACCCTGGGCGGAAGCGCCTCCTTCAATGCCGCCACCAGTTACCAGACGCGCCGGACTTTATCCGGCTTAGACAAGGACAGCTTTGACTACTCCGCCTTTATGGCCGATTTCTGGGGCAACTCCGGAGAGCGCTTCTACGGCGGGGAAAGCGGCTTTGAGGAGAGCGAGACAAACGTCTTTTCTCCGTATGTGAGTTTCAGCGTGAAGTTCAACCCCGACCACTATTCCTTCAGCATAGGGGCCAGCACCCAGGGCCGGATAGCCCGCTATTCGCTGGATCCCCGGGCCAACATGAACACGCTGGACACCCACCTCACGGCCCGCGGCTCCTACACCACCAAGCACGAGTTCGAGTTCCTCACAGACATCTCTTACGTCTTCTACAAAGGCTACCAGGCCGGTTACGGCCAGCCCGAATGGCAGTGGAACGCGGAAATCTCCAAGAACATCGGCGCCTTCAACCTGAGCCTCAAGGTGCACGACATCCTGAACCAGACCCGGAACCTCACCCACACGGTTACGGCCAATTACATGGAAGACAGCTACCGCCTCATGATGGGCCGATACATCCTCCTCGGGGTGAAGTGGAACTTCGGCAAGATGAACGCCGCCCACAGCCGCCGTGCCCAGCAGGCCGCCTGGAATATGGTCTGGTAGGTGTGTGAGGTGTCCTTAAATTTGGGACACCTCACGCAAAAAAGGCCGATTTTGGTAGAGGTGTCCGTGTTTTTGGGACACCTCACACGCCCGGCAGGGGAAGTTGGCGGAAAAGTGTTACCTTTGTGGTATGCGCAAGGTGCTCATATTGCTATTGACGTTGCTGCCGCTGAAGGCGTTCGGTCAGCTGCACTTCCCGGAGGAGTTCTGGCGGGCCTGGCCGCACACGGACACCCTCACCCTCTATGCGGTGGGAGACATCATGAGCCACGGCGCCGTGATAAGGGATGCCGCCGAAAACGGCTATGAGGGCTTCTTCAAATACGTGGAGAAAGATATCCAAGGGGCCGATATCGCCATCGGCAACATGGAATTCCCACTGGCCGGGAAGCCCTATTCCGGCTACCCCAACTTCTCCGGCCCGGAAGCCTATGCGGAGTACCTCTCCCGCGTGGGCTTCGACGTATTCCTCACGGCCAACAACCACATCCTGGACCGGGGAAGCGCCGGTCTGGAAAGAACCATCCGGGAGCTGGAAGCCCGGAACCTTTGGTACACGGGCATCGGGGAAAACATGCAGAAAGATTCCCTTCAGAACCCGTTCATCCTGTCCCTGAAAGGCATCCGCGTGGCCATCGTGAACTTCACCTATGGCACCAACCAGGGTTCTTCCAAGGCCTGGCCCAAGGTGCAGCGCATGGACACCCTGGCCCTGAAACCCGTGATGGAGCGTGCCAGCAGCAAGGCAGACCTTGTCCTGGTATTCCCGCACTGGGGCATAGAGTATGACTTGAAACACAGCGCCCGACAGGAAGAGATGGCCCGCTGGCTCATCGCACAGGGGGCACACGCCATCGTGGGCGCCCATCCGCACGTGGTGCAGGACATGCAGTGGATAGAGGGCGTGCCGGTGTTCTACTCCTTAGGGAACGCCCTTTCCAACCAGAACGACCTTCCGGCCCGCTTGGAGGCAGCCCTCACCCTGCGCTTCGTCATCCGCTTGGGAGAGCGCCCGCAGCTGTTGGAGCCCCGCCTGGACTACCTCTGGTGCACCAAGCCCGGCATGGTGGAAGACTCCTTCAGCGCCGTCCCGGTCACGCTTCCGCAGACATACTGGAGGGTCCCCTCGGATTATGAGCAGATGAAATCCACCCTGAACACTCGTTAATCTGGCATTATTTATGCGGAAAAAACTGTAATTTTGTAAAATGAAAAAGACCGCAAGCATCTTTCTGGGCCTGGCTCTCAGCATGAGCGCCGCCCTGGCGCAGAACGCCCCGCAAGGCATTCAGCCGTACGTGAATGAGGTGGCCGCGCAGGAACCTCTCAAGGGCTCTTCCTGGGCCATTTACGTCCAGGACGCCGCCGGCAACGTACTGGCTGCCCACAATCCGGGTATTCGCCTGATGCCCGCCTCCAACCGCAAACTGGTCACTACCGGCGTGGCACTGCACGCCTTCGGCCCGTCCTACCGCTTCAAAACCGGCCTGGGCTATACCGGTACCATCGAGGACGGCACCCTGAAAGGAGATCTTTACATCATCGGCGGGGGAGACCCTACCATCGGCACGCAGGATTCCATCGCCCTGAAGCCGGACGCCCTTTTCTGGAAGTGGAAGACCATTTTGAGAAGCCATGGCATCGAGCGCATCCACGGCCGCATCATCGGAGACGGAAGCGCCTATGAAGGCCACCTGGAGCATCCCTCCTGGGACTATGACGACACCGGCACCTACTACGGAACCGGAGGCAACGCCCTTTGCTTCTACGAAAACACCATAGACATGGACGTGCGGGCCACGGAGGTGGGGAAGCCCATCGGCCTTAGCCAAGTTTATCCCGAGACCCCCTGGCTGCAGGTGAGCAACTTCGGGATCACCGGCCCCAAAGGAAGCGGCAACAGCCTGTACCTTTTCACCACAGACCTGGCCCCTTACGCCCAGATGCGCGGCACCTTCGCCATCGACCGCCGGCCCAAGACGGAGAACACCTCCAACAAATACGGAGACCTCACCTGCGCCTACTACTTCTGGAAAAACCTCAAGGAAACCGGCTGGGAAGTCACCGGCGGCTATGCCCACGTGAGCCGCGCCGGATACATCCAGGGCTCGGACTTCGTGGAGCAGGAAAAGGCCGGGAATCCCAAGGAGATAGGCTTTACGGAGAGTCCCACCCTGGCCGATATCGCCCGTATCACCAACGAGCGGAGCGACAACTTCTACGCGGAGAGCATGCTCCGCGCTATGGGAGAAAAAGCCAGCGGCATAGCCGTGTACGACAGTTGCCTGGTGGCGGAAAGCGTGGTCCTCAGGGACCTGGGCCTTCAGCTGGACCAGATAGAATTTGCCGATGGCAGCGGCCTTTCCCGCATGAACTACGTGACGGCGGAGTGGATGGTCTCCTACCTGAAGGCCATGCAGGGGAGCCCGGCGTTCCCGGCCTTCATGGCCTCTCTTCCCAAGCCCGGCGAGGGCACCCTCTCCATGATCCGTTTCCCCGGCTGTGAACGGGTGCGCATGAAGAGCGGCTCCCTTTCCGGCACCCTGTGCTATTCCGGCTACATCCTGGGCAGGGACGGGAAACCGGCCGTCATCTTCTCCATGCTCACCAACAATGCCCTCGCGGGGGCTTCCGAGGTGCGCCCCGTCCTGATGGAAATGCTCAAAAAATTAGTATCTTTGCAAGATAGATGAAATTGAAAGCGTTCATAGGAGTTTTGGTTCTGCTGAGCCTGGCGTCCTGCAAGTCCGTCGTCCGGCTGCAGGAAACCACCAGCGAGCTTTTCGGAGGGGAAGTGGTGGCCAAGGTGGGCAACCAGCGCCTCCACCGCAGCCGGCTGGAAAGCTATATCCCGGCCGGCGTGAGCCCGGAAGACAGCACGGCCCTGGCCCGCCAGTACATCCAGTCCTGGGCCCAGGATATCCTTCTGATGGACATGGCCGAAGAGCAGCTCTCCAAGAAGGAGAAAGACGTGAGCGCGGAGCTGGAAGAATACCGGAAAAACCTTATCAAGTACCGCTACGAGCAGCTTTATATCCGTCAGCGCTTGGACACCCTGGTAACCGCGGAAGAAATTGACCGCTACTATCAGGACAATCCGGAGCGCTTCCGCCTGGAGCGTCCGGTGCTCAAGGCCCGTTACCTCATTATTCCGGCCGATGCCCGCAGCCTCAAGATTCTCAGGGAGAAAATGTCCTCCGAGGACGACATGGAAGTGATGGAGGTGGATTCCCTGGCTTCCTCCGTGGCCCTCAAATACGCAAACCAGGCCGATACCTGGGCAGATGCCCTCTCCCTGGCCCGTGACGCGGGGGTGGAGTACCGGACGCTGGTACAGGGGGTGAAGGGCTTGTCGGCCAGGAATCCCTTTGTGGAAACGGAAGACGAGGCCGGAAACAAGCACGTGATTTTTGTGGCGGAGGTGGTGCCAGAAGGCAAGACGGCCCCGCTGGAATACTGTCAGGAAAGAATCCGCGAGATTCTGCTGAGCACCCGCAAGCATGCTTTGGAAGAGGGTTTGGAGAAAAATCTCATGGAGGATGCCTTGCGCAACAAAAAGTTTGTGATTTATGAAAATGAAAAATAGTTTTGTAACGGTGGCGGCCGGGCTCCTTGTGGTCTGCCTCCCCCTGAACGCCCAGAAGTACAGGGGCGTGGCGGACAAGACGGTTGCCATCGTAGGTGGGGAAACCATCCTTCTGTCTGATATTGAGGCGGAAGTGCAGCAGCGCCGTGCCGGCGGCTCTTCCAGCGACAAAGACCTCCGCTGCGAAATCCTGCAGCAGATGATGGAGAGCAAGATTTTCCTGATGCAGGCCCGTATAGACTCCCTTTCCATAGGCTCCGACATGGTGGAGAGCAACCTGTCCCAGCGCATGGACTGGTTCCGCACCCAGCTGGGAGGAGATGAGGAGATGGAGAAGTACTTTGGCAAGCCCCTTTTCAAGCTCCGTCAGGAGTGGCGCAAGGCTCTGGAAGAACAGAGCCTCACGGAACAGGAGCGCTATAACGTAGCCAGCAAAATCTCCGAGGTGACGCCCTACGACGTGCAGGAGTATATCAAGAAAACAGACCCTCAGGACCTTCCGGTGGTGCCTGTGAAGTATCAGCTGAGCCAGATTTGCATCTACCCGGACCGCGAAGCGGCCGCCGTGGTGGTGCGTGAAAAGCTTCTGAGCCTGCGGGAACGCATCATGAACGGAGAAAAGTTCTCCACCCTGGCCCGCATCTATTCCGAGGACCCGGGCAGCGCCCGCCGCGGCGGTGAGCTGGGCATGGCCTCCAAGTCCATCTTCTGGCCGGCCTTCTCGGATGCCGCCATGGCCCTCCGCCCCGGCATCATCTCCCAGATTGTGGAAACTCCCGACGGCTTTCACATCATCGAGGTGATTGAGAAGAAAGGAGACATGTTCAACGCCCGCCACATCCTCATCAAGCCGCAGTACACGGCCGAAGACCGGCAGAAGGCCTTCCATACGTTGGACAGCCTGAAAACCCAGATTGAAGCCGGTGAGATAGAGTTCCCGCTGGCCGCCCGCTTCTTCTCGGAGGACCCGGCCACCCGCACCAACGGCGGCCAGATGGCAGACCCTTCCACCGGATCGGCCTATTTTGAGATAGACCAGCTGAAGCCGGCCGATTATGCCGCCATCAAGAACCTCAAGGAAGGGGAAATCTCTGCGCCCGTGGAGTCGGCGGACAACGAGGGCTACCTCCAGGGCCGTCAGGGCAACCTGGTGTACAAGATTGTCAGGGTGGACAAGATTCTGCCCGCCCACACCGCCACCTTCGAGAACGACTACACCCAGATTCTGGAGAATGTAACTTCCATCAAGCAGCAGGAGGCCGTGGACGCGTTCCTGGAAGGGAAAATCAAGGGTACTTACATTGTGATAGACCCGCTGTTCTCCCAGTGCGAGTTCTCCCGTGACGTCTGGAATGCCCACAAACAGTGATTCTGAGGGGCACTCATAAATGGTTCGTCCCCGTGCTGCTACTGCCTTTCGCAGTGGCGGCTTTGGCTTATACCCCCCGTCCCCAGGACGCCCCCGACAATCAGAAGGTTTACCTCCTGAGCTCCCAGAGCGCCCAGCTCATCGAGAAGGACGGAGAGAGCTTCCGCAAGGTGGTGGGCCCCGCCAAATTCCTGCACAACAACACCTATCTCCTCTGCGACACGGCCCTCTGGAATGTCCAGACCAACATTATCGACGCCACCGGCCATGTGCAGATTATCCAGGAGAACACCCAGCTGTCTTCCAACACCCTGCAGTACGTGGTGGACGACAACATGGCCAAGTTCCGCGGAGACCTGGTGCAGCTGGAAGACGCGGACCACAACACCCTCCGCACCCGTTACCTGGACTACAACACCAAGGACTCCGTAGCCATTTTCTCCGGCGGCGGCGCCATGCGGGACAAGGACGGCCAGGTAATCGAAAGCATCTACGGAACCTACGACTCCAAGGCCCACCTCTTCGTGTTCAACGACCAGGTGAACATGTACTTGGACACCACCTTCATCAAGACTTCCCGTCTGGAATACCGCAGCGACCTTTCCACCGCCTATTTTGGCTACGGCACGGACATGTGGCAGGACAAGGAGATGCTGAGCGCCAACGACGGCTGGTACGACCGCCCCCGCGAGCTGTTCTTCTTCCGCCGCAAGGTGCATGCCCTCACGGAAGACCAGGAAGTCTGGTGCGACTCCCTCTACTATTCCCGCGTTACCAAGGACGTGGTCATGCTGGGGAACGTGGAAATCATGGACACCACCCGCAATGTCTTCGGCCTGGCCGGAAAGATGGAATATACGGACTCCCTTTCCCAAATCCGGATGACCCGCGACCCCGCCGTCATGACCGTCACGGAGGAGGAAGAAAACAGGGACTCCGTGTACATAGGGGCCGATATCCTCCTTTCCCGCGCCATCCGCCGCTGTGACATCCCCGATGCCTGGGTGGCCGATGCCCGGACCCGCCTGAAAGACATCTCCGGAGATCCGGTGATGGAATACCGCAAGAAGGCCGCCGAGGCGGCAGCCCAGGCTGCTGCCGAAGCCGCCAGGAACAACCTCGAGCTGGCCGCGGCGGAAGCCGCCCGCGCCATCCGCGAGCAGCGGCAGAAAGGGGCCGGGCAGAAGACCGGCAAGCCGGTGGAGCCGGAAACGAAGCCGGAAGAAAAGCCGGAGGAGCAGCCGAAGGAAGTGTCGGCGCCCGTGGACACCCTTCCGCCTCCTCCGGATACCACCAAGATCAATTTCGTCTGGGGGTCCGGCAACGTGCGCATGTTCCGCCACAACATGCAGATGGCCTCCGATTCCCTCAATTACACAGACCTGGACTCCCTGGCCCGCCTGTACAAGAACCCCATTTTCTACAACGAAGGCAACCGCCAGTATGCCTCCGACAGCATGTACGTGGTTATCAGGGAGAAACGCATGCAGCGTGCCCACCTGCTGTCCAACGCCTTCATCACCGTGGAGGAGGCCCCCGGCGCCTTCGACCAGATCCGGGGAACGGAGATGGTGGCCTACTTTGACTCCACCAATGTCCTCACGCGCTTCGATGCCCTGGGCGGTGCATCCTCCCTCTTCTACTTGGAGGAGAACGGTGCCCTGGCCACAGTGAACAAAGTGGAATCCAAGATGATTTACGCCACTTTCGCCGATGGGCAGATGGAGCGCATCTATTACTACGACAACCCCAAGAACGACGGTTATCCCGCCGTGCAGCTCCCGGAAGACGACAAGACCCTCAAGGGCTTCCGCTGGGACCCGGAGCGCCGGCCTTCCTCCCCGTTGGACGTGACCGCCCTGGTGCCCCGTGAAAGTGAGCGCATGGCCTACCTGGCCCGTCCTCATGCCGTCTTTGTGCAGACGGAGGATTACTTCCCCGGCCATATCGGCAAGGTGTACCGGGACATCGCCCTGCGGGATTCCTTGGCCATTGAGCAGGAAAGGGAGCGCCAGCGGACGGAGGCCCTTCGCAAAGAGCTGGAGGCCCTGAAGAAAGCCCAGGCCGATTCCCTCGCCGCCAAGGAGAGTGCTGTCATTCAGCGTGACACCTCTGTCATTCTGAGCGAAGCGAAGAATCTCCCGTCCGCCCCGACCGACTCTTCTGCCGTTCAGCGTGACACCTCTGCCGTTCAGAGGGACACTTCTGTCATTCTGAGCGAAGCGAAGAATCCGTCAGCCAAAGCGTTGCGCCAGCAGGAAAAAGAACGGCAGCGTGCCATCAAGGAAGCGGAACGCGCCCGGAAAGAGGCGGAGCGCAAGGCCCGCTGGGAAGAGAAAGACCGGCAGGATGCCGCCAAACGCGCCGCCAAGGAGGCCAAGCGCTTGGAGCAGGAACGCGCCAGAAAACTGAAGGCCCTGCAGAAACTGGAGCGCAAGGCGCAGAAAGAACGGGCCCGTTTAGAAAAATACGTGCAGAAAGAGAGGGAGAAAGCCCTCAAACGTGTACAGAAACAACAAAAACAGACAAAGAAATGAAAAAGACAGTACTTGTGTCCGGCGGTGCCGGCTTTATCGGCAGCCATGTTACGGTGGAGTTGATAGAGGCAGGCTATGAGGTGGTTGTGGCCGACAACTTCTCCAATTGCGACCGCACCTGCTTCGAAGGCGTGAAGAAGATTACCGGCCGGCCGGACATCCCGCTGGAAGTGGTGGATTTTTGCGACCAGAAGGCCACCGAGGCCCTTTTTGCCCAATATCCCATCGACGCCGTCATCCACTTTGCCGCCTTCAAGGCCGTGGGTGAGTCCGTGGCCCAGCCCGTCAAGTACTACAAGAACAACCTCACCAGCTTCCTGAATGTGCTGGAGGCGGCCCAAAACAAGGGAGGCTGCAACGTGCTCTTCTCTTCATCGGCCACCGTCTATGGAGAACCCGAGGCCGTGCCCGTGACGGAAAACACGCCCCGCCAGCCCGCCACCTCCCCTTATGGCAACACCAAGACCATGTGCGAAGATATCCTTCGGGACACCGTGAAGGCCTCCGAGGGCAAGATAAAAGGCATCCTCCTGCGCTATTTCAATCCCATCGGCGCCCATCCCAGCGCCCTCATCGGGGAGCTGCCCCGCGGCGTCCCCAACAATCTGGTACCCTATATCACCCAGACGGCCATCGGCAAGCGGGAATGCCTGTCCATCTTCGGCAACGACTATCCCACCCCCGACGGCACCTGCCTCAGGGATTACATTGACATTGTGGACCTGGCCAAGGCCCATGTATTTGCCGTTACCCGCATGCTGGAGGGCAGGATGAAGCAGGACTGCGAGGTGTTCAACGTGGGCACCGGCCGTCCCGTGAGCGTGCTGGAACTGGTGAACGCCTTCGAGAAGGTGAATAACTTGAAGCTCAATTACAAATTTGCCCCCCGCCGTGCCGGAGACGTCACCGCCATCTGGGCCGATCCCACCCTGGCCCAGACCGAAATGGGCTGGAAGGCCACCCGCACGGTGGAGGAAACGCTCAAGGCCGCCTGGGCCTGGGAATGTCATCTGGCCGGAAAATAGAACTTGACAAGCTATGGAAGAGAAAAAACAAATCCAGTTGCCGGAGAACGCGCACCGGGAGCTGAAGCCGGGAGAGGAGTACACTCCCATCCTGGATCCGCAGAAGAAGTATGCGGAAGCCACTCCGTATTCCGTGGCCATCGGTTTGCTGATGGTCATTCTTTTCAGTGCCGCGGCGGCGTATCTGGGCCTCAAGGTGGGTCAGGTGTTCGAGGCGGCCATTCCCATCGCCATCATCGCCGTGGGCCTCACGGGCGCCCTGGGCCTCAAACAGGGGCTTAGCCAGAACGTGATTATCCAGAGCGTGGGCGGCTGCTCCGGCTCCGTGGTGGCAGGCGCCATTTTCACCCTGCCGGCCATCTACATTCTGGGCGTTGAGGTGAATTTCTGGCAGATGGTCCTGAGTTCGCTGCTGGGCGGCGTGCTGGGCATCCTGTTCCTCATTCCTTTCCGTAAATACTTCGTGAAGGAGATGCACGGGAAGTACCCCTTCCCGGAGGCCACCGCCACCACGCAGGTACTCATCAGCGGCGAGGGCGGCGGCTCCAGCGCCAAGACGCTCATATCGGCCGGTCTCATAGGCGGCCTGTACGACTTTGCCGTGGCCACCTTCGGCACCTGGGCGGAGACCGTCTCCACCACGGTGATGGGCTGGGGTGCCGCCCTCGCGGACAAAGCCAAGCTGGTCCTCAAGATGAACACCGGCGCCGCCGTGCTGGGACTGGGCTATATCATCGGCCTTAAGTATTCCTTCATCATCTGCTGCGGCTCCCTGCTGGTTTGGCTGGTGATTATTCCCCTCATGAACCTCATCTGGGGGGCCGATGTCATCGACCTCATGGGGACGGGCGTCACGCAGACCATCGGCCAGATGGCTCCGGAGCAGATTTTCAAGGACTATGCGCGGCACATCGGCATCGGCGGCATCGCCACGGCCGGCATCATCGGCATCGTGAAGAGCTTCGGCGTCATCAAGAGTGCGGCGGGTCTGGCGGTGAGTGAGTTCAGGCGCAAGCCGGGCACCCTGGACGAGAAGACGCTCCGTACGGAGGAAGACCTGCCCATGAAGACCATCGTCTTCGGGGTGGTCATCGCCCTTCTGGCCATTTTCGCCTTCTTTGCTTTCGGCGGCGTGGTAAACAATGTCTGGCAGGCCTTGGTGGGCCTTCTGGTCGTGGCCGTGGTGAGTTTCCTCTTTACCACCGTGGCGGCCAACGCCATTGCCATCGTGGGTTCCAACCCCGTGAGCGGCATGACGCTGATGACGCTTATCATTGCGTCTTTGATTCTGGTGGCTGTGGGCCTGAAGGGGAACGCCGGCATGGTGGCGGCGCTTGTCATCGGCGGCGTGGTTTGCACGGCGCTTTCCGTGGCGGGCAGCTTCATCACAGACCTCAAGATAGGTTACTGGATTGGCTCCACTCCCAAGGTGCAGGAAGGCTGGAAATTCCTGGGCGTGGCGGTGAGTGCCGTGACCGTATGCGGCGTGATGCTGGTGCTCAACAAGACGTACGGCTTTGTGGGTGACAACGCCCTGGTGGCCCCGCAGGCCAATGCCATGGCGGCGGTGATCCAGCCCATGTTCTCCGGTGGCGGCGCTCCCTGGCTGCTGTACGGCATCGGCGCGGCCATAGCCCTGGTGCTGAACTTCTGCAAGGTGCCGGCCCTGCCCTTCGCGCTGGGCATGTTCATCCCCATCGACCTCAACCTGCCCCTGCTGGTGGGCGGTGCCATTTCCTGGTTCGTGAGCACCCGCTCCCAGGATGCCGCCGTGAACGCGGCCCGTCAGGAGAAAGGCACCCTCATCGCTTCCGGTTTCATTGCCGGCGGCGCCCTCATGGGCGTGGTGAGCGCCATCCTCAAATTCGCCAATGTGGACCTGTACCTCAGCGACTGGGCTTCTTCCTACGGCGAGGCCGTGGCCATCGTGCCCTTCCTGGCCATCATCGGCTATATGATTTTTGCTTCAATGAAAACAGAGAAATAAGATGGAAAAGATACTGAACCGTTTTTTGCGTTATGTGTCGGTGGACACGCAGAGTAATGAAGAATCCCAAACCCAGCCTTCCGCCGCCAAGGAGTGGGACCTGCTCAAAATACTCCGGGACGAGCTGCAGGCCATGGGCGTGGATGCAAGCTTGGACGAATACGGCTACGTGATGGCCTCGCTGCCCTCCAACCTGGACCATGAGGTGCCTGCCGTGGGCTTCATCGCCCATGTGGACACGGCCCCGGATGCTTCCGGCAAGGACGTGAAGCCCCAGATTATCGAGAAATATGACGGTGGCGCCATCGACCTCAAGGGTGTGCCCGGCCTTCAGCTGAAGCCGGAGGAATTCCCGGAGATGCTGCATTACGTGGGCCAGACCCTCATCACCACCGACGGCACCACCCTCCTCGGGGCCGATGACAAGGCCGGCGTGGCGGAAATCATGACGGCCGTACAGTACTTGGTGGAGCATCCCGAGGTGAAGCACGGCCCCGTCAAGATAGGCTTCACTCCCGACGAGGAAATCGGCCGGGGCGTGGTGAAATTCGACGTCAAACGCTTCGGGGCCCAATATGCCTATACCATGGACGGCGGCGAGCTGGGAGAGCTGGAGTTCGAGAACTTCAACGCCGCATCGGCCAAAATCCATATCCAGGGCCGCAACGTACACCCCGGCAGCGCCAAGGGCAAGATGAAAAACGCCATCCTGATAGGCCAGGAGTTCAATGCCATGCTGCCCGTGGACCAGCGCCCGGAGTTCACGGAAGGCTATGAGGGCTTCTTCCACCTCATTTCCTTCAAGGGAAGCGTTGAGGAGGCGGACTTCGCCTACATCATCCGGGACCACGACCACGCCAAGTTCAAGGAGAAGAAGAAGCTCATCGGCTTTGTGGCTTCTTTCCTGAACACCAAGTACGGGGAAGGGACGGTTCTATTGGAGGTGAAAGACCAGTATTACAATATGCGCGAGCAGGTGGAGCCCCACTACCATATAATAGAGAAGGCGGTGAAAGCCATGGAGATGGCCGATATCAAGCCCAAGATCCAGCCCATCCGCGGCGGAACGGACGGCGCCAACCTCTCTTTCAAGGGTCTCCCTTGCCCCAACATCTTCGCCGGCGGTCTCAACTTCCACGGAAAGATGGAATTTGTGCCGCTTCAGAGCATGGAAAAGGCAACGGAGGTGATTCTGAACCTGATTTCCCTCTTTGCCGCGAAGTAACTGGCCGCTTGCGTCATAGCCCGGCAAATTGGCCGAGGATGCCGTTAAAACGACGGCGGATTTCTTCTATACATAAATTGCCGATGGAGCCCTCGTGCGTATGATGCAGGGCTCCCTTGAAATGGAAGGTCCCTTCCTGCACCGCCTTGCCCACTTGGCGATAGGCGTCGCGGAAGGGAACGCCGTCAGAGACCAGACGGTTGACTTCCTCCACGCAAAAAGCCTGCTCGTACAGCGGCAGGCTCATCAGGTCGGTGGCCACCTGCATGTCCGGCAGGGCCAGGATAAGGATATCTAAGCAGGCGTCCATCCGTTCAAAGAGCGGCAGATACACTTCCTTGAGCAGCTGCATGTCCCGGAAATACCCGCTGGGAAGGTTGGCGCAGAGCAGCCGGATATCGGCCGGAATGCCCTGCAGGCGGTTGCAGTGGGCCCTCACCAGTTCAAATACGTCCGGATTCTTCTTTTGCGGCATAATACTGGAGCCGGTGGTAAAGGCATCCGGCAGCTGCACGAAGCCGAAGTTCTGGCTGGAGAACAGGCAGCAGTCATTGGCGAAGCGTCCCAGCGTGGCGGAGAGCGAGGCGTAGGCATTGGCCACGGCCAGCTCCGTGCGGCCGCGTCCCATCTGTGCGTAGATGGAGTTGTAGGCCAGGTCTTTAAACCCCAGTAGTTCTGTTGTTCGGCTACGGTTCAACGGGGCCGATGAGCCGTACCCTGCGGCCGAGCCCAAGGGATTGCGCCCGTTGATTTCCCAGGCGGCCTTCAGCTGCACCAGGTCGTCGCAGAGGCACTCGGCGTATGCCCCTAACCAGAGGCCGAAGGAAGAGGGCATGGCCACCTGCAGGTGGGTGTAGCCGGGCATCAGCACATCTTTCAGTTCATCGGCCCGCTTGAGCAGGAGCGTGAAGAGTTCCTCTACCTTCTTTATCGTACGCGCCATGCGCGCGCGTGTGAAGAGCTTGATGTCCAAGGCCACCTGGTCGTTGCGGGAGCGGCCGGTGTGCACCTTCTTTCCCAAGGCGCCCAAGCGCTCCTCCACCTCGGAGTGGACGTCCTCTCCGTGAATGACAAATCGGCCCTCAAGGGCTTCCTGCCTTATTTTTCCCAGTTCCGGGAGCAACTTCTCCAAGTCTTCCTTGGAAAGGAGCCCCACTTCCGAGAGCATGGTGATATGGGCCATGGTCCCCTCTATGTCGTAGGGGGCCAGCAGCAGGTCCAGCTCCCGGTCCCGGCCCACCGTAAATTGGTCGATGCGGGGGTCGTTGTCAAATCCTTTATCCCAGATTTTCATAAACTTGCCAGAATTTCAAATAAAGGGGTACGGCCTCCTGAAGCTCCTTCACCAGAATGAATTCGTCGGCCGAATGGGAACGGGAAGAACTGCCCGGCCCCAACTTGACGGTGGGGAAGCGGCAGAGGGCCTGGTTGGAGAGGGTGGGAGAGGCGAAGGTGGGAAGGCCGGCGGCCAGGGCTGCCTGCACCAGAGGATGCTCCGGGCCGATATGGCTGCCGTTCAGGCGCGTAGAGCGCGGGGTTACGCGGCATTTCACCCCCTCCCGGATGCGGGAGAGCACCCGCTCGTTGTCCTCGGTGGTGCGTACGTCCACCACAAAGCGGCAGCGGTCCGGAATCACGTTGTGCTGCGTTCCGGCCTCCATCTGTGTCACCTGCATCCCGTTTTCCCGGAACCAGCGGATGTCTTCTATGGCCTCGTAGATGGCATTCACGCCCTCGGTACGGGCGGCATGGCCGGTGATGCCCAGGGCCTCGCAGTCCAGGACCAGGAGCCCTTTCTCGCTCACCGCCACCTGCATGCCGGTGGGTTCGGCGATGATGCCGCAGGTGAGGGGGCCGGCATCGGCCTCTATCAGGGAAAGGGACTGCTCCAGGCCGCCCGGACCGCTCACTTCTTCCTGGGCCGACAGGGAAAGCACCAGGGTGTGTTTCCGGGGCTGAGCCTGCATGAAAAAGTGGATGAGGGCCACGATGGAGCCACCGTCGTCATTGGCGCCCAGCCCGTAGAGCCGTCCGTCTTCCATGTGGGCCTGGAACGGGTCCCGTGTCCAGCCTTCGGCCGGGCGCACGGTATCTATATGGGCGTCGGCCAGCACGGCGGGGCCGCTTCCTTTCAGGCACCACAGGTTGTTTCCGCTGCGCCGGGGCTTCAGGCCATGCTCCGTGAGCCAGGCTTGCAGGAAGTCGGCCACGGCGCCTTCCTCCCGGCTGTAGGAGGGAATGGCGATGAGCTTTTGCAGCAGGGAAATCATATCGCTTCGTCGGGATGGCGTCCGTAGTACACCCGCAGCGGGGTTTCCAGCAGTTTGATGAAGCCCTTGGCGTCATCGGCCGTCCAGCCGTCCTGGCTTTCCCCGTACGCTCCTATGGGAGAGTTCACCAGGTCGTTCGGCGTGTCCACGCCGGTGCATTCAACCCATTTGGGGCCCACCGTGAGGGTGACGGTGCCGCTCACATGGCGCTGGCTGCTTTCCAAATAGGCCTCGATGTCCCGCATCACGGGTTCCATGTACTGGCTCTCATGAAGGAACATGCCGTACCAGTTGCCCAGCTGTTCTTTCCAATACTGCTGCCATTTGCTCAGGGTGAATTTCTCCAGGTACTTGTGGGCGGCAAGGATGAGCATGGGGGCGGCGGCTTCAAAGCCCACCCGGCCCTTGATGCCGATAATGGTGTCTCCCACGTGGTTGTCCCGTCCTATGGCATAGCCTTCCACGGCCTTTTCCAGCGTTTGGATGGCTTCTACCGGGCTGTAGGACTGTCCGTTCACGCCGCAGAGCTCCCCTTTCTCGAACCGGAGGGTGATGGTCTCGCTGCCGCTTTTGGTGAGCGGTTTCAGGTAGGCCTCTTCCGGAAGACCCTGCCGGCTGTCCAGGATTTCCCCGCCGCAGATGGACGTCCCCCACAGCCCCACGTTGTAGGAGTATTTGAGGCGGGAGAAATCGGCCGGAAAACCGCCGGCATTCAGGTAGTCCACTTCCTCTTTGCGGGACAGCTTGCGGTCGCGGGTGAGGGTGATGATTTCCATCTCCGGGCACAGGACGCCGAAGGTCATGTCAAAGCGCACCTGGTCGTTCCCGGCGCCGGTGCTGCCGTGGGCGATGGCATCGGCCCCTATCTGCTTGGCGTAGCGGGCGATGGCGGCTGCCTGGAAAAGACGCTCGCTGGAAACGGAGACGGGGTAGGTCCCGTTGCGGAGCACATTCCCGAATACCATGTAGCGGATGCTGCGGAGGTAGTATTCCTCCTTCACATCCAGCGTCACATAGGACACGGCGCCCAGCTTGAGGGCGTTGCTCCGGTTGGCCTCTTTCTGGGCCGCGGAGAAACCGCCCGTGTCGGCACAGGCGGCATATACTTCACAGCCCATCTCCCGGGCCAGGTACATTACGGTGTAGGACGTGTCAAGTCCACCAGAGAAAGCGACGACGACTTTTTTCTTTTCCATACTTTTTCTTTGGGTGCGGGGTCGAAGATCATGCCGGTGCACAGGCAGTTTTTGTTGCTGCTGCGCTGCAGGACGTCATGGTACTGGCAGGTTTCGCAGCCTTTCCAGAATTCCTGGTCGGAGGTGAGTTCCGTGAAGGTGACCGGCACGAAGCCCAGGGAGGAGTTGATGCGCATGACAGCCAGCGAGGTGGTGAGGCCGAACATCTTGGCCGTGGGGAATTTGCGGCGGGCCAGGTGGAAAGCTTCTTTCTTGATGGCCGTGGCCAGGCCGTGGCTGCGGTATTGGGGCAGCACGATGAGTCCGGAGGTGGCCACATAGCGCTCATGCTCCCATGACTCTATGTAGCAGAAGCCGGCAAAGGCGTCTTTGTACAGGGCAATCACCGCCTTGCCTTCCTCTATTTTGCTGCGGATATAGTCGGGACTGCGTTTTGCGAGGCCGGTGCCCTTGGCGCGCGAGGCGTCGTCTATGGCCCGGACCACGGCATCTACGTAGGGGAGGTGTTCCGCCGATGCGGTGCAAACGGTAAAAGGTTTCATTTTATATACGGTATTCTTGTATGTTGGGGATGCTGGGTTCCAGCTGGGCCAGGACCTCCTGCGGGCCGAAGGACTGCCGGAGGATGAGGAGGATGGTGTCGTCTCCGGCGATGGTGCCCATGATGGCCGGGAGAGGCTTGAGGTCGATGCGGGCGGCGATGGCCGGGGCAAAGCCGGGCAGGGTCTTGATGACCGCCTGGGCGCCGGAAAATTCAATGCTCCGGATTCCCTGGGCCGATTGGGTCATGGGCTGATGCGGGGGAAGGTGGTACCCCACTCCGGGAATCTTCATCACCTGCAGGGCTTTCAGGTCCCGGGACAGGGTGGCCTGGGTGGTTTCTATTCCGGCCTCCTGCAAAAGGGCCTGGATCTGCTCCTGGCTGGTGATACCGCCTTTTTCCAACAGGCCGATGAGCACCTTCCTCCGGGAGCTGATACTATTCATTGTTTGCATAATTATTCGTTTCGGGCGCAAATATATGCATAAATATTTGTTCCGCCAAGAGGGGTGTAAAAAGTTTTGAAAAAAAGCTCAAAAAAATTTGCCAGTTTCAAAAAAGGTTGTACCTTTGCAGTCCCGTTTGAAACGGGGTAGTTCATTGACAATACTGAGAGAATAGATTAGAGGTAAAGCAAAAGATAGAGTTAGTCTGATATTTATCATTTTGCGATGC
>CAJOMB010000003.1 GCA_905235615.1 uncultured Bacteroidales bacterium
ATATTCGTACAAAGATACAGCTTTTTACGCTAAACTAAAAATCGTAGAGGTTCAGGCCGGTTTCTTCATCGAAGCGGCGTTTGAGCTTAGTGAGGCCGAAGTCCGTGACCAGCAGTTCGCAGGCACCGTTGATGCGGGCGCTCAGCAGGTGCCCGCCCACGCAGGTGTAGTCCCGGCGGCTGCAGGTAAGGTGAATGTGCAGGTAAGGCTCCTTGTCCTTCTCCGAAATGTTCCCGGTGAGATTGGTAATTTCCATCTGTTCCTGAAAAGTCTTGTCCACATACTTCCTGGTGGCCGGGTCCAGGAAACGGAAAGTGGCCTCCGAAATGGCTCCGATGCCCTCTACCACACCGGCCTTGATTTTCTGTTTCTTGCAGAAATGGGCCAGCGCCTCCATGATTTCCTCATGATTGTCAATACTCAGGACATAACGCTCGTTCCACTCGGAAAGCGGGGCGGTAACTTTTACTCTTTTATAGCTGTACATAGCATGTTTTATGTGTTAACCATGTAAAGTTAGCAATTTTTAATGTATCTTTGTACGAAATTCTATCTGATATGAAGAAACTCTCACTCCTGGCCCTTGCGCTGCTTGCCTGCGCCAGCCTCCAGGCCCAGCAAGTCCGCGCCAATTACCGCGTAGACGGAATGACCCACATCTCCACCCAGGCCGAGAAAATCAACCTGGGCGGCGCTCCGGCAGACATCAAGCTGGAACTGGTGGGCTTCCCCGACGGTTCCACCCTCTACCTGATGTACATGAACCTCCTTCAGGAGAAGAAGGTCTCATCGGCCGCCCCCAAAGGCGTGAAGATGGCCGTGAACCTGAGCAGCGGAAAGATGGTGAGGCTGGAGCAGATCGGCCAATATCCGGCTTCCACCAAGAACACGATGCTCAAGTATGCCGTAGAGCCGGCCGATATGGAAAAGATGGTGAAGGGCATCAAGTCCATAGACATCGTGACGGGCTGGGACCCGGAGGACTATGTGCAGGGAAGTTTTGCCAACAACGAACTGGGCGCCTTCCTCAAGCGCCACTGCGAGGCCATCCTCAAGGCGGCCCCCGGCACCGTGGAGCTCAAGGCCACCCTGGCCGAAAGGCAGGACAACCTGAACAGCACCATGACCACCACCAATCCCCTGATGGCCAAAGGCAAGAACTACGACTACAACATCCTCATCACCCAGCTCACGTACAAGAGTTCCGAGGAAGAAGACATAGACCTCTACTTTGCCATCGGCAGCGAAGAGCGTTTCCACATCCCCTTCGACTCTTCGGTGCACTTCACCCTCAAGGACGGCACCTCCGTGGGTCTGCTCCAAGCCCGTGACGACGTTAATTTCGTGCTTGTATATCCTTCCACGAAAGATTTGGACCGCATGGTGAACGTGGGCATCGCCGGCCTCTCCATAGACTATGAGGGCGGCACCCTGACAGATACCTTCCCCGAGCGGGAAGACGGGGAATACACCTTCTCCGGAGTCCTGGCCCAACTGCAGCAGCTTGTCTTCTACATTAGTTCACTTTAGTAATTTTTTTGCTAACTTTGCACTCCCAAATACGGATGGTCCCGTAGCTCAGTTGGATAGAGCAACAGCCTTCTAAGCTGTGGGTCGCGCGTTCGAGTCGCGCCGGGATCACGAAAGGACAGTCTCCGGGCTGTCCTTTTTCGTTTTGCAGTCCTCATTCGGGGGCGAAAACGCCCGAAGAATCTACTTTTTTGGGCGGCCTCCTAACACACTATTTTACCATGCCGCTGAAGCCCATGAAAGCTAGGGCCAGAATACCCACGCTGATGATGGCGATGGGAACGCCCTTGAAGGCCTTGGGAACGTTGTTCAGGGCCAGGTGCTCACGAATGCCCGCGAAGATGACCATCGCGAGGCCGTAACCCAGGGAGGTGGCAAAGGCATACACCAGGGCCTGGCCCAAGTTGAGCATGCCGCCGGGCACGAAGGCGAACTCCTTGGTGACCACATTGATGGCCACGCCCAGCACCGCGCAGTTGGTGGTAATCAGGGGCAGGAAGATACCCAGGGCCTGATACAGGCTGGGGCTCACCTTCTTGAGCACAATCTCCACCATCTGCACCAGGGCCGCAATGACCAGGATAAAAGCGATGGTCTGGAGGAAGGTGATGTTGAAGGGGATGAGCAGGTACTTGTTGATGAGATACGTGACCAGCGTGGCCAGCGTAATCACAAAGCACACGGCCATGGACATGCCCGATGCGGTGGACAGTTTGTTGGACACCCCGAGGAAGGGGCAGATGCCCAGGAACTGCGCCAGGACGATGTTGTTGACGAAAATGGCCGATATAATTATGAGAAAGTACTCCATAGCCTAGTTCTTTTTAAGGAATTTGTTGAACAGGACCATCAGGTATCCCAGGCACAGGAAGGCACCGGGAGCCATCACGAAGGCCAGCATACCGTCGTTGCCGCCGATAAAGTTGTAACCGAACACGCTGCCGGAGCCCAGAATCTCGCGGACCAGGCCCAGCACGGTGAGCGAGCAGGTGAAGCCCAGGCCCACGCCCAGACCGTCACAGGCACTCTCCAGCACGCCATGCTTGTTGGCAAAGGCCTCGGCACGGCCCAGCACGATGCAGTTCACCACAATGAGCGGGATGAACAGGCCCAGGGTCTCGTACATGGCCGGGGTATAGGCCTGCATGAGCAGCTGCAGCAGGGTAACAAAGGTGGCAATGACCACGATGTAAACGGGAATATGCACCTTGTCCGGCACCACCGGGGCGATGGCCGATATGGCCATGTTGCTCAGAACCAGCACAAAGAGCGTTGCCAGTCCCATGGAAAGGCCGTTGATGGCCGATGTGGTGGTGGCCAGCGTGGGGCACATGCCCAGCAGGAGCACGAAGGTGGGGTTGTTCTTGACAAGCCCGTCGGTAATCAGTTTGAATTTACTCATTGTCTTGTCCTCCGTCATTGCCGGCCTGACCGGCAATCTCATTAAACTTGGTAAGCGCATTCTCAACGGCCAGGGCGTAGGCACGGGAGGTGATGGTGGAAGCCGTGATGGCGTCCACGTCGCCGCCGTCCTTGGTGACCGTGAGCTTCTTGACGGCCGGGTTGAAACCCTTCCACTGGCTCATGAACTTCTGGTCCGTGGTGCATTTGGCACCCAGGCCGGGGGTTTCACTGTGGGAGAGCACGGAGGTGTTGTAAACCACGCCGTCGGGGGTGACGCCCACGATGAGGGAGAGGGCGCCGCCGAAGCCCACCGTAGTGGATTCGATGGCATAGCCCACCAGCTTCTCCGCATCCTTGGCGGTGTAATATCGGCCTTCCTCGTTGTACTCCACGTCCGTGAAAGGAGGAAGCACCTGGGAGAGGGCCTGGTTGGTCTTCTGAGCGGCCGCCTTGTCGATGGGTTCCTTGGTGAGCACATAGGCGCCGCCCAGGATGGCCGAGCACAGCAGGCAGGTGAGGCCCAGGACCGTCACCATATTGGTAAGATTGGATTTAACTGCCATAACTACTTCCTCCCGAATTTTTTCTGCTTAAACCACATGTTCAGAAGCGGCACCACGGAATTCATGATGAGGATGGCGAAGGAAACGCCTTCCGGATAGGAGCCGAAGTAACGGATCATCACGGTGAGGAAGCCTATGCCCGCACCGAATACCACGCCGCCCCAGACGCTCATGGGGCTGGTCACATAGTCCGTAGCCATGAAACAGGCGCCCAGGATGAGACCGCCGGTGAGCAGGTTGAAGAGCGGATCCGTGAAGCGGGCCGGGTTGACGCCCCAGAAGATGAGGGACGTAAGGGCCACGGTGGCAAAGATGCTCAGGGTAATCCAGGGCTTGATCACTTTGCGGCAGCAGAGGTACACGAAACCGGCCAGCAGGGCCAGGGCGCAAACCTCGCCGGCGCTTCCGCCCAGGTTGGCGAAGAGCAGGTCCTTGTAATCATAGGCCGATGTAAGCTCCTGCACGGTACTGCCCTGCATGAGGCCTTCCTGGATGGCGCCCAGCGGCGTGGGGCCGGAGACGGCATCCACGCCGAACAGGCCCTGCGGCTTGTTCCAGGTGGTCATATAGGTGGGGAAGGAAACCAGCAGGAACACGCGGCCCACCAGGGCGGGGTTCCAGATGTTCTGGCCCAGGCCGCCGAAGGTCATCTTGGCTACGCCGACGGCCACCACGGCACCCACGAAGATAACCCACCAAGGAGTGGTGTAGGGCACGTTCAGGGCCAGCAGAATGCCGGTGATGACGGCCGACAGGTCTCCGATGGTGGAGGGTTTTTTAAGCATGTATTTGGTGATGGCCCATTCCAGCAACACGCAGGAAGCCACACTCACGCCCAGCACCAGCAGTTCCTGCCAGCCGTAGAAGACTACGGAGCAGACAACCGCCGGAATGAGGGCTATCACTACATCCAGCATAAGGGACCGGGTAGCGTCCTTGGAGTGGATGTGAGGAGAAGGTGAAACCAGTAATTTACTCATAGTCTTTTACTTTTTAGCAGCTTCGGCAGCGGCTTTGGCGGCAGCTGCACGGGCACGGATAGCACTGAGGACAAAGCCCTTTCCAACGCGGATGTTGTCCAACAGCGGAATGTGGGCGGGGCAGGAATACAGGCAGCAGCCGCATTCGATGCAATCCTGGGCGGCATTGGCCTCGCAGGCGTCCCAATCGGCATTCTTGGCGAGCTTGTTCAGCAGGAACGGCTCCAAGCCCATGGGGCAGGCGTCGGCACATTTGCCGCAGCGGATGCAATGGGTCTCGGGGGCGCGGCGGGTCTGCTTCTCCGTGAGGAAGAGCAGGGCGCCCGTTCCCTTGACGGTGGCGGCGTCCAGGTTGGCCACGGCGCGGCCCATCATGGGACCGCCGCTGATAATCTTGGCGGCATCCTCCGGGACGCCTCCGAGGTAATCCACAATGTAACGAAGGGGCGTTCCCACGCGCACCAGCAGGTTGGCCTGACGGGGGAAGCACTCGCCCGTTACGGTAACGGAGTTGTCCACGATGGGCTTGTTCTTCTGCACGGCGTCATACACGGCCAGGGCCGTAGCCACGTTCTGCACAACGGCACCCACGCTGATGGGAAGGGCGCCGGAGCCCACCTGACGGTGCATCACAGCGTCGATAAGCTGCTTTTCACCGCCCTGCGGATACATCATCTTCATGACCATCACCTCCATGTCCCTGTAGCCCAGCCTGGCTATGACTTCACGGATATGGGCGATGGCTTCGGGCTTGTTCTCCTCGATGGCGATGGTGCAGGGAACTCCGCCCATGGCCTTCTGAAGCAGGGCGGCGCCCACCACCACCTGCTCCCCCTTCTCCAAAAGGGTGCGGAAGTCCGAGGTGAGGTAAGGCTCGCATTCGCAGCCGTTGATGATCACGCGCTCGCACTTGGAGCCCGGAGGCGGGCTCAGCTTCACGTGCGTGGGGAAGGTGGCACCGCCCAAGCCCACGACGCCGCCCAGCTTCACCTTCTCGATGATGGCCTTGGGGTCTTCGGGGATGGTGGTGATGAGGGTGTCCGTGGTGTCGATACCATCGGCCCACTCATCGCCTTCCACCGCAATCTCGATGTGGGTGGAGGTGCGGCCGGCCAAATCTGCCCGGGGGGCGATGGACTTGACGGTTCCGGACACGGAGGAATGGATGAAGGCGCCCACGAAGCCGCCCGGCTCCGCAATCACCTGGCCCACCTTCACCTTGTCCCCTACGGCCACGCAGGGCACGGAGGGAGCGCCGATGTGCTGGGACACGCCGATATAGACGGTAGGAGCAAGGGGAAGCTGCTCAAGGGCACATTCCCGGGAAATCTTGTTGTCGTGCGGATGCACTCCGCCGATGGAGAATGTATGCTTACTCATTTGCGGCCTCCTTTGCTTTCTGTTGACGGAGCTTGATGCGCTCCTTGATGGCGTCTTTGTCCAAAGGTTTGGGGAAGTTCACGCCGTGGATGGCACCGGTGGGGCACATGGCCTCGCACTCGCGGCAGAGCTTGCACTTGGCGGGGTCTATGTAGGCCACATTGGCCTCTACGGTGATGGCCTCGTGGGTGCAGGTCTTGGCACAGATGCCGCAGCCGATACAGGCGTTGGCGCAGGCCTTCTTGGCCACGGGGCCCTTGTCCTTGTTCACGCAGGAAACGAACATGCGCATATCGCGGGGGCCTTTGGGCCGAAGCTCGATGATGCGCTTGGGGCAGGCCTTTACGCAGGCTCCGCAGGCGGTACACTTCTGCTGGTCCACCACCGGCAGGCCGGTGACCGGGTCCATGGAAAGGGCGCCGAACTGGCAGGCATTCACGCAGTCTCCGCAGCCCAGGCAGCCGAAGGAGCAGCCCGTGTCTCCGGTGTACAGGAGCGATTTCACATAGCAGGAGGGATAGCCGTCGTAGTCGTTTACCTTGGGACGGGCCTCGCAGGTTCCGTTGCAGCGGACCACGGCCACCATGGGGGCCTTTTCCGTTACTTCGTAACCCAGGATAGCCGCCACCTTGGCCATGACGTCATTGCCGCCCACCGGACAGTAGTTGTTGTCCAGGTTGGGGGCCTTCACCGCAGCCTCGGCAAATGCACGACAGCCGGCGAAGCCGCAGCCGCCGCAGTTGGCGCCCGGCATCACCTTCTCCACCTCATCGATGCGCGGATCTTCCTGAACCTTGAACTTCTGTGCTACCAGATACAGCACCAGCGCAAGCACAAGGCCCAGAACGGTAATCACCGCGACGGTCCAAATGATGACAGATGACATAGTTTATCCTTTTATTGTAAATATATATTCGTTTTTCAGCTTGTTCCTGAAAAGATAAAGCACCAGGTAGTACACGGCAATGGCCCCCATGCCGGAAAGGGCGGCGGCCATCTCCCCTACCCCTATGGCGCTCAGCCCCAGGATGACGGCCATGAGCACCACCAAGGGAATCAGATAGGCCAGATATACGGCCTTCATGCCCATGGATGCCTTCAGCACCACCTCCACCTCGTCACCTACGTTGTAGGAAGCGTAAGGGTCCGTGGGAACCTCCACCGTTTTCTCGGCCAGTTCGGCCATGCCACAAAGGCCGGCGGCGTGACACTCCCCGCACGCGGCGTGCTGGAGGATGGACACCGTGGTCATCTGCGGGGTCATGCGCAGAATCTTTCCTTTATGACTTACGCTTTCGGACATCGGCATATGCTTCAAAAGGATACTTGAGGCCGCTGTAGGTGCTGAGCCAGGCCTGCACGGCACCCACTTTCAGGGGAACCTTGGCGGCGATGGGGATGCGGTTTGCATCGGCCGACAGCCAGAGATGCAGGTCTTCATCTCCTTCAAAAAGGGCCCCCTGAACCACGGAACAGGCCAGGTGCCAGCCTTTCATCTTTCCCATTTTCCGCACCTTGATCACCTCTTCCCCGTAGGCCCGGATGTACACGTCAAAGACGGCATCGTCAATGGCAAAACGCACCAGGGTGGTCTGTCCCTTCCGGTACGCGCTGTCCGGAAGGCTGCGGATATTGAAGACCAGGGATATCAGGTCATACTCCCCTTCCTTCACCGGAATTTCCAGGTGCTGCTCTCCCTTGTTTTCAAAGTTGACATCGGCCTCTATGATGCCCTTGTCCCAATTGTAATTGTACTCGTTGGTGGCGACATAGCCTCCTTCGTAAGTGTTTCGCGTGAAACGGAGCGGGCGCAGGTCCTTTGCCCGCACCCAGCTCTGGAGGTCTTCCCTTATCTTGTAAAAACGGTCAAAGAAAGGGGCCGATTGCACCTTGCAGTCTATATGATAGGCCTCGCTGCCCCGGAAAAAGAGGGAATCCACGCAAAAACGGGCTTGGCCCACTTCCGTATTGAGGGCCCCCCATTTGAACATGACGGACCAACGGACTTCCTCCCCCTCCATAAACGGATGCTCCTGCGCCACGGCAGCCCGGGAGAACAGCAAAAGAAATATAAGTAGGATTATTCTGCGCATGCTTAGAAATCCTGCTGATTGTCAAAATTGTAATTGTCCTGCGGCTCTCCGCCCACGGGCTCGTTCACGGCGCTGGCCACAGGTCCCCGCTGGGCATAGACATCCAGGCTCTGGTCCGGTTCCACGAACTTCACCTGGGAAGCCTTGTACTTCATCTCGATGTCGCAGACCTCGCCGTTACGGTGCTTGGCTATCACGATGTACGCTTTCTCCCTGTCTTCGGGGTTTTCACTCATGCCCACGAAGTCCGGCCGGTGGATGAAGATGACCATATCCGCATCCTGCTCGATGGAGCCGGATTCACGGAGGTCGCTCAGCTGGGGCTTTCCCGTGCCGCCCGTGCGCTGAACCGCATTACGGCTGAGCTGGGACAGGGCGATGATGGGGATGTTGAGTTCCTTGGCCGTGGCCTTGAGGGTGCGGGAAATGGCGGCCACTTCCTGCTCCCGAAGACCCCGGAGCTCCACCGGTCCCTGCATGAGCTGCAGATAGTCCACCACGATGAGGCGGACTCCCTTCTGCTTTACCAGGCGTTTGGCCTTGGTGCGGAACTCCATGATGGGAATGCCGGGGGTATCGTCAATGTACAGCGGCGCCTTGGCCAGACGGCGGAGGGTGTCCTCCAGCTGAATCCACTCGAAAGGCTCCAGCTTCACGCCGCCCTTGATTTTCTCTCCGGACAGGCCGCTTTCCGTGGTGATCAGGCGCTTGCCCAACTGGTCGGCACTCATTTCCAGGGAGAACACGGCCACGGGCATATTGGCATCCACGGCGGCGTTGCGCGCAATGTTGAGCGCGAAGGCCGTCTTACCCACGGACGGACGGGCGGCCAGGATAATGAGGTCGCTCTTTTGCCAGCCCTGGGTTACACGGTCTATGGAAGGGTAACCGGAAGGAACGCCGGACGGGCCGGTGATGTTCTGCAGTTCCTGCAGATTGTCCAGCACTTCGTTGATAATGGAGCCGATGTCCTGGACATCCCGCTTCACATTGTTCTGGATGGCCGCAAAAACCTTGGTCTGGGCATTGTCAATCAGGTCGTCCACGTTGGTGGACTCGTCGAAGGACTGCTTGAGGATTTCGTAGGAGGCGGTAATCAGGTCCCGCTGGATGGTCTTCTGCTTGAGGATCTTGATGTAGTACTCGATGTGGGCGGCGGCGGCGATGTTCTGGGACAGGCCGGCCAGCACCACGGGGCCTCCGATGATTTCCAGGTTTCCCTTGGAACGGAGTTTCTCGCTCACGGTAACCAGGTCTATGGACACGTGCTCGTTCACGAGCTCGGACATGGCCTCGAAAATCATGCGGTGGTGCGGGTCGTAGAAACACGACGCCGAGAGCTCCTCCATAGATTCGTCTATGGTGGCGGGCTCTACCAGCATGGCACCCAGCACGGCAGCCTCAACATCTATGGCCTGAGGGGGTTTGTTCCCTATCAGGGCTTCCAGATCCTGCGGTTCCGCAGCGCGGTTTCTCTTGCGAGAAGGCTCCGGCATACGCGTTTAGTTTTCGAAATCCGGATTGATGATGATGCGGCCGCAGTGCTCGCAGATAATGAGTTTCTTGTTGGAAGCAATCTCTACGCGGCGCTGGGGGGTAATGGTGTTGAAGCATCCTCCGCAGGAATCTCCGTTGTAGATGCCCACCACGGCCAGGTGATTGTGTACGCTCTCGCGGATGCGCTCGTAGGCGCTCATGGTGCGGGCGTCAATCTTGGCGGCGCACTCGTCCCGGCGGGCACGGAGCACGGCCTCTTCCTTGGCGGTTTCCTCCACAATGTTCTCCAGCTCTTCCTTCTTGGCCTTGAGGTCGTCCGTACGGATGGTGAGGCGGTCTTTGAGCTCTTCCAATTCGGCCTTTTTGTTGCCAATCTCGAAACGGGTGTCATTGATGGTCTTTTCATCAATCTGACGGAGCAGCTCCTGGTTCTCGATTTCCTTGTTCAGGGAATCGTACTCGCGGGAGTTGGCGATGGTCTCCAGCTGGCGCTGGTATTTCTCGATGGTGCTCTCGTGTTCTGCGATGGAGAGCTTGGCATCCGCAATATTGCGGTTGAACTGGTCAATGACGGCGGAAATGGCGGCGCTGCGTTCCTTGAGGCCGGCAATCTCCTCTTCCAGGGCGGCCACCTCGGCGGGGAGTTCTCCGCGCAGCTGGATAATCTTGTCAATCTCGGAATCCGCAGCCTGAAGCTGGTAGAGTGTTTTGAGTTTCTCCTCTACGGGCATATCGGAATCGGCGAAACTTTTGAGCAGCGACACAAAAGTTTCCCTCTGGTCGATGGGGGCCTCCACTTTCTTGGCGGCGGTGGTTTTCTTGGTACTTGCCATAAAATATAAATCGATTTATTATTTACAACCCAAAATAGTGGACAGGGTTGCTCCTGCCCAGCTGTGCGCTTTTGTAGCTTGCAAAGGTAGGAAATTTTTTCCGTATCTCACTCAGAAAAATGTCCACAATCTCCACTTCGCTCTCAAAATGGCCGATATCCATGACCATGAAGCCCTCCGGAGTGAAGAAATGGTGGTAGGAAATGTCGGCGGTGATGTACAGCTGGGCGCCGCGGGAAAGGGCCAGCTGGATTTCCCCTCCGCCGCTTCCTCCTAAAAGGGCCACCTTGCGGATGGGCTCCTCCAGGGGCTTGGAACTGCGGATGACGCCCAGATGGAAACGCTCCTTCACAAAGGCAAGGGCTTCCATTCCCGTCATGGGCTTTTCAAAATCCCCCACGCAGCCCAGGCCCACGGTGCCGTCTTCTTCCGGCACCATGATGCTCACGTTCTGCAGGGACAGACGGCGGGCCATGGCTCCGCTCACCCCGGCAATCACCTTGTCGGCCGTGGTGTGGGCGGCATACACGGCCACCCCGGAGCGCACCGCCTGCATGATGGCGGCCCCCACCGGGTCTTTGCTGTCTATCCGCCTGATTCCGTTGAAGATGAGCGGATGATGGGTGACAACCATGTCACAGCCCTTTTCTACGGCTTCCCTGATCAGGGCCGGCGTGCAGTCGAAGCCCACCATGACCCCATGCACCTCGTCATCGGCACTGCCGATGATAAGGCCGCTGTTGTCCCATTTTTCCTGGATGCGGAGCGGGGCAAACACCTCCAACGCCGCCGTGATGTCTCCTACTTTCATAAGGCGCTGCGCACTTGGATGAGTTCCTCCCGGATGCCCTTCAGGACGCCGATGGCCTTCACCCGCTTGTCCACGCTGCGGCGGTCTTCGGTAAGGCGCTGTACGGCACCCTCCAGCGTAAGACCCTGACTTTTGAGCAGGTACTGGATCTGCCGCAAGGTCTCCACATCCTCCGGATGATACAGACGGTTCCCCTTCGCATTGCGCTGGGGCTTTACGAATTTCTCAAAATAGTTGCTCCAGTAGCGGATGGCCGAAGGGTTTTCCCCCAGCATCTGCGCCACTTCGCCCATCGTGTAAATCATTTTTGCCATAGTCCTACAAAGTTACAAAAAAAACAGATTCTTCGCTATCGCTCAGAATGACAAAGGCTCTTTTGTCATCCTGAGGCCCGCAGGGCCGAAGAATCCTTATTTTTTCGAAGGCTGGTGGGAAAAAGAGCGGCGGGGGCCCTCGGCCTCCAACCAATAATCATGATCGAAGGCCTCCCCCGGGAAGGCATAAGGGCCGATGCGGTCTATTGTAAAGGCCATGTAGGTGATGGGAAGGCCCATCTCCAGGAACATCTTCTCGTAAAACGTCTGTACTTCGAAAATGGCATCCCTGTCAGGGAGACATATGCCCCCAAAACCCATAGCCGCCCGTGGCTTTGTGAACGGGAGGGGCCCGCAGTCCGAAGGACTGTGGGAGGGACAAGGGCTCGAAGAGCCCGAAGGGTTTGGGGGGCACATGTCTCCCTGCAGGCCATTCTGATAGATGTCTGTTCCGTAGGCAAGCACCTGCAGGTCATTGACCTGGCAGACTGCATAGGTGTATTCGTAGAGGTAGCGGGAGTCTGTTTTGAGATGGACAAGGCCACCCGGTTTCAGGAACTTGCGGTAACGTTCCAGAAACAGCGGAGAGGAGAGGCGGGCGTTCTCGGAGCCGCGAAGCTGCGGGTCGGAGAAAGTGAGCCAGATTTCACTCACCTCGCCGGGGCCGAAAAACGCCTCGATGAACTCAATCCGCGTACGCAGGAAAGCCACATTGGGAAGGGCGTTCTCCGTGGCATACTTGGCCCCTTTCCAAAGACGCGCTCCCTTGATATCCACGCCGATATAATTAATCTCCGGATGCCTCAGGGCCAGGGCGATGGTATAATCCCCCTTTCCGCAGCCCAGTTCCAGCACGATGGGATGGTCGTTGCCAAACATATCGGCACCCCATCGGCCCTGAATGGGATGGGCGTTGAGCTTGAGCTCCCTGGAGTCCGCTTCCTTGGCCAGCACCGCGTTCGCATCCGGCTGCAGGAGACAGCGGAACGTCTCGTTCTCCGCAAATTTCTTCAGTTTTCCGTGTCCCATAACGAATATTTCCTTGTGAGCACCAGACCCATTCCGCGCAGCGGAAGCAGCGCAGAGCGATCCTCCGGGCGCAGGGAAAGCGTCCACAGTCCACATGCCGACGGCGTCCAGTCGGCCTTGAAAGACTCATACACCTGGGAGGAGAAATAAGACTTCTTGCCCCGGTTTAACGGCAGGTATATCTTCTCCACATAGACCGAATCCGTGGGAGCCTTCCATTCTGCCCGGAAACAGGCCCCCTCCAAGGGAAGAAGCACCTCAGGCGTGCCGTCCAAGCGCGTGTAAAGGTCCAGGTCATAGACGGCCGTGGAATCCGACAGGTCCACCGTGAAAACATACGGACCCGCCCCCGGGATGAATGTCTCGGTGGAAAGCGGCTCTGCGCAGGCGCTCAGAAGCAGGGCAAGGGACAGTATGGGAAAAAGATTCTTCACTTCGTTCAGAATGACAAGTTATTTCGTTCAGAATGACAAGTTACTTGCGGGGACGGCCCTTGCCGCCCTTGCGGCGACGTTTCTTCTTTTCGGGGTCGAAGCGGTTGATGGCGTCCTCCTCACCCGTCACGAACTCCGGAGCCGCCGCCTCCTCCTTCTGGAGGGTGGCCGGACGCTCGCCCCGGCGGTTCATGGCCTGGATTTCCCTCACCTCATCGGCCGACAAGGGGAAGATGCGGGCCAGGGAACCCTTCTCATAGGAGAAATAGAGCGTCTCCGCCAGGATATCCGTCTTCACCAGGAAGGCCTGGCCGTCCTGGAGCTCCAACGGCTCAGAGACACGCGGGATGCGGGAATGGGCATCCAAATAGGCCGCCACCTCGTAATTGAGGCAGCATTTGAGCTTGCCGCACTGACCGGCCAGTTTCTGCGGGTTCAGGGACAGGTCCTGCGTACGGGCGGCACCCGTGGTGATGGACTTGAACTCCGTGATGTAGTTGGCGCAGCACAGTTCCCGGCCGCAGATACCCAGTCCGCCGATGAGACCGGCCTCCTGACGGGCGCCAATCTGCTTCATCTCCACGCGGATATGGAATTCCTCCGCAAAGTCCTTGATGAGCTGGCGGAAGTCCACGCGGCCGTCGGCAATATAGTAGAAGATGGCCTTGGTGCCGTCTCCCTGGAATTCCACGTCCCCAATCTTCATCTCCAAGCCCAGATTGGCCGCCAGCACGCGGGAGCGGATCATGGTTTCCTGCTCGCGGGCGATGGCTTCCTGCCAGCGCTGGATATCATAGGGACGGGCTTTCCGGTAAATCTTTTTAAGCTCCGAGGAAGAAGGGTCCACTCCCTTGCAGCGCATCTGTCGGCCCACGGAGGGGCCTTCCAGGGTAACAATGCCCAAGTCGTGCCCGGTGGCGGCTTCCACCACCACCAGGTCCCCGGTCTTGATGCTCTGGCCGGAAGCGTTCACGTAGAATCCCTTGCGGGTATTCTTGAAACGCACCTCGAAGTAGTTCTCCCACTGTTCCTGGGAGATGCCCTTGAGGGTATCATAGACCTCCAGTTTGCAGCAGCCCTGCCGGTAGCGGATGTCCTTCTCTCCGCTTTCCTCGTCCGTCACCACGGTACAGCCGCGGAAACAGTCGAACTGGATGGATTCGTTGGAATATTCGTTCATTTCATGAACATAAAATGTTAAACGTCACCCTCTCCCGAAACCCCTCCCCTCGGGGGAGGGACTTGAAAGAGGAATTGTCATAAAAAATATAGTTGAATCACCAGGTTGGTGAAAAGGATTTTCTGGTTCACGTTGCGCTCGATCAGGAGCAAGGCCTGGTCCAGCGCAGAGAGGGCCCTTCTGGGGAAGGTGGGCTTAAGGGCCGCCGCCATCTTTTTGTAATAGTCTTCCTCCCCCCCGGGAAGACGGGCCAGCGAAGGCGTCTTCTGCAGGAGGAAAATCCGGCGCAGGTCTTCGGAAGCCAGACGGCAGAAGGTTTTCTGCTGCTCCCTCACCTTGAGGTCGGACACGGCCTCGGCGGTTTCCAGCGCCGCCAGCAGGTCCCGGGCCGCCAAGGCGTTCAGCATGTCATGGAAAAGGTCTCTCAAGACCGTGTTCCCGGCATTTTCCTGCTGATGCACCTGCGCCCCGGCCTCCTCGGAGAGGGGCTGCACCCGCAGGTGGAGACAGCGGGAAGAGATGGTCTGGAGCACCTTTTCCGGCGCATGGGTAATCAGAAGGAAAAGCGTCCTCACCGGCGGCTCCTCCACCATTTTCAGGAGGGCGTTGGCCGCCTGCATGTTCATCTTTTCCGGCAGGTACAGCACCACCGTGCGATATCCGCCCTCCACGGCGCTCAGCGACAGCCTGTCCAGGATGCTCCGGGCCTCGTTCACGGAGATGCCCGCCTGCTTCCCTTCCATGCCGATGGCACTGTACAGCTCATTCTCGAAGAAATACGGATTCCGCAGCAACAGTTCCCGGAAAGAGGCGATGTACTGCAGGGAGACGGGTTTATCGGCCCCGGCCACCGGGAAGACGAAATGGATGTCCGGATGGATGAGCTTCCCCACCCGCGGATTCCCTCCGTAAAGCTGCTCCAAAAAACTTATCACGATGGGGAACGCCCCGCCGCCGTCGTCCTCGTGAAGCAGCATGGCATGCGGAACGTGCCCGCTCTCCACCATCCGGGAAAGGGTGCCCATCAGCTCCGTATTGCCATATACTTCCATCAATAGCTTCTTTTGCCCACAAAGCGGGCCATTTCTTTCAAATAGTTCTTTTCCGGCGTTTCCGGCAAAATCTCCAGGCATGCCACCGCGTCAGAAATATACTGCTGCATCTTCTGCTCCGCCTTCTGAACGCCATCGTGCGCCAGCACGAAGGCGCGAACCTCCCCGGCCAGGGCGGGATTGTCCGCTATCTTTACCACTTTTTCGCGGACGGCATCGGCCTCCGGCGCGGAAACGCTGTCCAGCGCACACAGCAGCGGCTGGGTGATTTTCTGCTCCAGCAGGTCTATCCCCACCGGCTTGCCGATAGCCTCCTGAGCATCCGTGTAATCAAAGATGTCGTCCTTGATCTGGAAGGCGATTCCCAGCAGACGGGCATATTCCCCCACCGCCTTGACCTGACCATCGGTGGCCCGCACGGAAAGGGCTCCGGCCTTGGCCGATGTTTCAAAAAGGGACGCCGTCTTGCAATAAATGATGCGGACATATTCCTCCTGGCAGGTATCTCCCCGCTGGGCCTTCTGCATCTGCAGAAGCTCACCCTCGGCCAGGGAGCCCAGGGTGCGGGCAAAGATATGGAGCACGCGGTTGGTTTCAATGGATGCGCCCAGGATGGCGTCCATGCACTTGGTGAGCCAGAAATCTCCGATGAGCACGGCGGCCGGGCCGCCGAGGAGCGTGGCCACGGTGGGAAGTCCCCGGCGCTCGGTGGCGCCGTCCACCACATCGTCGTGCAGGAGGGTGGAATTGTGCAGCAGCTCGGTGGCCGCCGCATAACGGATGCTGTCCTCGTTGATTTGCCCCAGCGCACCGGCACACAGCAGTGTAAGCGTAGAGCGGAGCATTTTGCCGGGGTGTTCCCTGAGCTGCCGGTTGGTGGCATCCAACAGCGAGATGTCACTGACCAGAGAAGCCTGGATAAAAGCCTCCACCTGTTCCATCTGCGGCCGCAGATATTCTCTGACGCTGCTCGTTTCCATTTATTTAAGATAAGAGACCAGTTCTTCCACGGTGTCGGGAAAGACCAGCAACGCACGGTCCTGGGGCTCCATCATGCCGGTGGCCACATAGTGGTCCAGAAGGGCCTTGAGCGGATTGTAGAACCCGTCCAGGTTCAAGGCGTAAACCCTCCCCTGATACTGCCCCAACTTGCACAGGACATGGGTCTCGATGAGTTCGTCCAAGGTGCCTATCCCGCCCGGGAGGGCGATGACGGCCACGGTGTCTTCCCGCATACATTCCTTGCGGGTGCTCATGTTGTCTGTCCAGATGACACGGGACACGTCCGGGTTCTCCAGACCGTCCATAAAACGCGGCAAAACGGCCACGTGACGGCCCAGAACACGGATAGACTCGTCCGTAATGGCACCCATGGTACCGCGTCTTCCACCTCCGGACACCACCCCATACCCCAAAACGTGCAGCGCGCGAACCAGTTCACGCGCTGCCGCATTGTACTTGGGGTCTATCTTGTTACTGGAGGAACAATAGACAGCGACCTGTTTCATCTTTAGAAGAAGATGCCGACAGAAACCTTGATACCGCTGTAGTTCTTGGTATCCTTGTAGGCCCCGATGACAGCTCCGCCTACGTCGGTGAGTTTGCCTCCGTTGTAGAGATAACCCAGGTTCTTGAACCACACCACGGAGAGCTGGATGTGTTTGACCACTTCCACGCCGCCGCCCAGTTCAATACCATACTCAAGTTTGTTCTTGGCTTCTTGAAACAGCGTATTAAAGGAATCGATGCTCACCCCTGTTTCAGAGAATTTCTCGCTGCCGGTCACCTGATAGCCGAAGAAAGGCTGGGCAAGCAGGAAAGGACGGGCAATCAGGAGGTCTATACCCCACTGAATCCCGACACCCAACTGAATATAACCGGCCTTGGTGTTCAGGGAGGAGAGTCCGGCATTGATGTCCTTCACCTGATCCAGATTGGCACCCTTCATCTCATAGGTGAGGGCCGGCTGGAGGGCAAAGCCCAAGGGAAGTTTCGCCTTATAGGCAATGCCTGCATGAAAAAGGCTGACGCCTTTGAAATTGGCTTTGATATCCTTGGTGTTGATGGAGGTGTTGGAGGAAGTGAAACCTCCGATGATGCCAAACTGGGCATGGGCCACAGAGGCAGTAGCCAGTACGGCCACTAAAAAAGTCAGAATCTTTTTCATTTCTTATAGGTTAGCTTTGATTTTCTCTGCGAGAGCGGGTTTGGGCATGGCGCCCACGGTCTTGTCCACCACCTGTCCGTTCTTGAAGAACAGGAGGGTGGGAATGCTCATGATGCGGTACTGGGCGGCCACCTCGTCGGCGTCGTCCACGTTCACTTTCACTACGGAAATCTTATCGGCCATTTCTTCCTCCAGCTCATCCAGGATGGGAGAAAGCATGCGGCAGGGGCCGCACCAGGTGGCCCAGAAATCTACAATCACAAGCTTACTGTCCTGCAACAGCTCGGTAAAATTGGTATTGGTTGCTACTTTTGCCATAAACTTTGTTTTAGTTTACAAATATAAACAATTTTTATAAAAAAGATGCCCGGTCAAGCCGGGCATGACTATAGCGCGTCTTCGACGGGCAGGACGTAGGCCCTCAGGCCCAGTTTCCGGTTGTCCGCGTCGGTCTGCCGCAGGGCATCCATGATGCCGGGCACCAGCGCGTCATCCACCATGGTGAAAAGGGCGTGGTTCATCGTGGGCCAGGCGTGGGAACCCAGGTGGGGTTCCCCGTCCACGCTTCCACGGCCGCCAATCTCGGACCAGACGGTGTAACCGCGCTGGCCCTGTTTTTCCAACAGCTCCACAATCTCTTGATTGTAAGCCTGGTTATATGCAATAAAGATGGCTTTCATAATAACAATAAATCTATGTTATGCCTATTATTTCTTTTTTGCTTGTCGGCGGGCTCTGTGTTCGGAGATGCCGCAGTACAGCACCGGGATAATCACGAGGGTAATCAGGGTGGAAACGCTCAGGCCCCAGGCCACCGTCACACCCAGGCCGCGCCACATTTCGGAGCCTTCGCCACGGCCCAGGGCCATCGGCAGCATACCCAGCACGGTGGTGAGGGTGGTCATCAGAATCGGGCGCAGACGGCTCTTGGCGGCCGCCACGGAGGACTCGCGGACACTCATGCCGCGTTCCTGGCACAGGATGGTGTAGTCAATGAGCACGATACCGTTCTTCACCACGATACCCAGCAGGATGATGACGCCAATCAGGGACATCACGCCCACGGCCATGTTGGCGCAGAGATTGCCTATCGCCACACCCACCAGGGCAAAGGGGATGGAGAACATGATGACCAGCGGTCCCAGGAAAGATTCGAACTGGGCGGCCATCACCATATACACCAGAATCACAATCAGCAGGGCCAGGAGAATCATCTGGCCGAACATGTCCTGCTGGTTCTCGAAGTCACCGCCGATGGCCCAGTTCAGGCCGTTAGGAAGCGGATTCTCGTTCATCAGCTGCTGCGTAAAGGCAACGCCGTCACTCAGGGCCTTGCCCTGTGCCATGATGCCCGTCACCTGAATGTAGCGATCCCGGTTCTTGCGCTGGATGGTAGGCGGTACCTTGGAATCCACGATGGAACCCAGGTCTTTCACCCGGATGCCGGTGCCGGCCGCATTGTAAACGACAATGTTCTCGATGTCCTCTATGGACTGACGGTATTCCGGGGCATAGCGCACGCGGATGTTGTATTCCTCGCCGTCCTCGCGGAAGAAGGAGTTCACCGAGCCGGACATGGCGGCGGACACGGCGGCGGCGGCCTGAACGGAGGACAAGCCGTTGAGGGCCAGTTTCTCGCGGTCGAAGTCCACCTCATATTCCGGGGTGTACTGGTCACGGGACAGGAGCGCCTGGGCGAACATGCCGGAGGCGAGCATTTTGTCCCGTACCTCGCGGGCGGCCCGTTCCGTTTCCTCAAAGTCGTAACCGTAAATTTCCAGCTGCACAGAAGCTCGGCCACCCATGCCCTGGCGTTCGGAAACATTGAACTTGTTGATTTCGGGGAAGCTGCGCAGGTCGGCGCGGACGATATCGGCAATCTCGGAAACGCTGCGCTCGCGCTTTTCCATGGAGCCGACGCTGATGTTCATGGAGATGAGATAGGTGCCGTTCTGCTGCATGGAGGCGAAGGCATTGTCGGAATCGGCCACGCCGAAGCGGTAGCTGAGCACTTCGATTTCGGGAATGTCCTCCACCAGCTTGTCGTAGATGTTTTCGGCCACCTCACGGGTGACATCCTGCGCCGTGCCGATGGGCAGCTCGATGGTGGCGCTCAACAGGCCGGAGTCGGAGTTGGGGAAGTATTCCGTCTTCATCCGGGGGAAGTAGAGACCCAGCACCACAACAAAAATCGCCAATGCACCCACGCAGATGATTTTCTTGTGGTTCATGCACCAGGCAATCATCTTGGAATAGGCGGCGGAGACGGCATCCAAGGCCTTGTTCACCGGGCCGTAAACGGCCAGGAAAATCTTGTTGGTATTGGGCTTGTTGTTCAGCAGGACGGCGCAGAGCATGGGCACCAGCGTCAGGGCGGCGGTGGTGGACACAATCATGATGATGGACACAATCCAGCCCAGCTGGCGGAACATGATGCCGGCCATGCCGGAAATCATGGTGAGGGGCAGGAACACGCACAGCATGGTGAGGGTGGAGGCGACCACGGAGATACCCACCTCGGCAGTACCGTGCACAGCGGCCTCCTTGGGCTTCTCACCCCGCTCCAGGTGCGTGGTCACGTTCTCCAGCACCACGATGGCGTCGTCCACCACCATGCCTATCGCAATGGACAGGGCACTCATGGAAATGATATTCAGCGTGTTGCCCGTAAAGAACAAGTACATCAGGGAGGCCAGCAGGGCGATAGGGATGCTCAACACCACAATGAAGGTGGCCTTGAAACGGCCCAGGAAGAGGAACACCACCAGAATCACCACCAAAAAGGTAATCAGGATGGTCTCTTTCAGGGAGTTGATGGTGTTGAGGATATTGTCGGAGCTGTCCATCACCGTGATAACCTGAATGTCGGAAGGAAGGGTGGGCATAATGGTCTCCATCTGCTTTTTCACCTTCTCAATCACGTCCACGGTGTTGCAACCGGACTGTTTCTGGACGATAATCTGTGCCCCACGGGTGCCGTTGGTATAGGACTCCTGGGACTTTTCCTCCACGTCGTCCACCACGGTGGCCACATCACGCAGGTAGATGGCCGAGCCGTTGTAGCTGCCCAGCACGATGTCCAGCATCTCGGACGGATCCTTGAATTCCTTCTTGATACGGAGGGTGTAGGTATCGGAACCGATGTCGATGTTGCCGGAGGGGATGTTGCGGTTCTCGGCGGCGATAATCTGCGAAATCACCGGAATGGACAAATGATAGGCTTCCAGCTTGGCGGGATCGCAATAGACCTGGATTTCCCGTTTGGGGGCGCCGGCCACGGAGACGGTACCCACGCCGGAGACACGTGCCAGCGGCGTCGCCACCCGTTCATCCAGAATCTTGTCCAAAGCCGAAACGCTCTGGTCCGCCGTGGCCGCCATGATCAGGATGGGCATGTCGTCGATGCTGAATTTGAAGATGAACGGCAGCGACGCACCGTCCGGCAGCATCTGGGAAACCATGTCCAACTTGTCGCGGACATCATTGGTGGCGTCTTCGATATCTACACCGTATTCAAATTCCAGGGTGAGGATGGAGATGTTCTCCCGGGAGTTGGAGGTGAGGTTTTTCAGGTCGGACACCCCGTTCAGGGAGTTCTCCAGCACTTTGGTGAGGTTGTTCTCCACATCTTCGGCCGATGCGCCGGGATAGGAGCTCATCACCATGATCACATTCGAGTCGATGTCGGGGAAGTTGTTCACCGGCAGTGACATCAGGGAAAAGATACCCAGGATGGCCAGGGCCAGGAACACCAGCGACGTGGTGACCGGATGTTCTACGGATGTTCTGTAAATGCTCATTTCACGTTCACCTTGACGCCGTCACGCAGGGCGGCCTGACCTTTCACAACCACTTTCTGTCCGGCCTCGAGACCGTCGATGATTTCATATTCGGCGCCGATATGGCGGCCTGCCTGCACAGGGATGAAACGCACGGTATCATCGTCCTGCAGGACATAGAGGAAACGGGTGCCGGTGCCTTCCTGCTTCACCAGGGCCTTGTCGGGGACAATCACGCTGTTCCGGGTGCCGAAGTTCACGGTCACGCGGGCATACATGCCGGGGCGGAGCAGCCTGTCGGCATTGGGTACGGTGACCTCGGCCCGGAAGGTATGGGTGGCGGGGTCGATGGTAGGATAGAGGCGCTCCACCTGGCCGTTGAAGGTCTTGCCGGGAAGGGCGTCCACGGTGAGGGTGACTTTGTCGCCCTTTTGAATCTTGCTGTATTCGCTTTCGGAAATGCCCACAAGCAGTTTCACGGGCACCACCTGCTGCACCACGAACAGCGGGGCGGTCATGCCGAACATGTCACCGGCGTCGAAGTTGCGGGCGGTTACAAAACCCGTGATGGGGCTGCGCAGGATGGTGTTCTCCTTCACGTTCTCATAGTTGGCCTTGCGGAGCTTGTACCCCATTTCGGCCTGTTCAAAGTCGCTCTGCGACACGCCGCCTTCCTCATAGAGGCTCTTGAGCCGGGCATATTCCATGTCGTCGTTCTGGACCTGGATTTCCAGCTGGTCCAGCTGAAGGCGGTCCATCTCGGCCAGAATCTGACCTTTATTCACATAGTCGCCCACTTCCACGTTGATCTTGCGGATGCGGCCGCCGGTCTGCGGCATGATATTGTTCACGGCATAAGCCTGGACGGTGGAGGCATAGACGCTTTCCTGGGGGACCGGACGGCTCACGGCGGTCGCCACCTCTACATTGGGCGTCACCTGGACGGGAGCGGCAGGAGCGGTCTCTTTCGGGGCATGATTGCCGCAGGAAACGGCTGCAAGCAGCAGGGCGGCAAAATAGACAAATCGGGTTTTCATATCGTCTTTTCTAATTTTCTTGGGTATAATCGTAGCCCAGCGTCTGTTCCAGGGTGGCCTTGGCGATGACAAAACTGTAAACGGCCTGCGCCTGCTGCAGGCGGGACTGGGTGAGGGTAAGTTCGGTGTTGTTCAAGTCCGTGAGGGTGCTCTTGCCCACCTCATAGCTCCGGGAAGCAATACTGTAGGCCTTCTCGGCGCTCTTCACGGCATGGGAAGCGGCTTCGTAGCTTTTCATGGCCGTATCCATGGTGGAAAGACTCTGACGGATGCCGATGCGGAGCTGGCGCTCCGTGTTCTCGCGCTGGAGGGCCAGCTCACTGGCCTGCACCTGCGTCTGCCTGAAGGTATGGTAGCGCTGTCCACCGGAGAAGATAGGAATGTTCAGGGTGAAAACGAGGGCGCTGGAGGGCATCCACTTCCATTCACTCATCCTGAACTTGTCGCTCTGGGTGTAGTAGTTGTAGTTCACCGACATGGAAAGGGTGGGAATGTATGCGTCCTTCTGCATACGGATTTGCTTGGCCAGCATCTCGGCCTGGTCGGCCAGCTGGATAAGGGTGCTGTTGCGCTCCAGGGTGGCTTCCGCACCTTCGTTGATGTCGTAGAACATGTGTTCGGCATAGTCTTCCAGGCGGCCGGCCACATCCACGTTCCTGTCCAGGTCCACGCCCATCACGGCCTTCAGCTGCCATAATGACAGGTAGATGGCGTTTTCGGCATTATAGACGTTGGGGATGGCGGCGGCTAAGGAACTCTGGGCGCGGGCCATGTCCATCTCGGAGGCCTTCTGCACGTTGTAGCGGCTTTCCGTGAACTTGTAGTTCTGCACCGCGTTCTCGTACACAGCATTGTAAACATCATAGGTGGCCTTGGCCATGAGGACGGCAAAATAGGCCTGCTTCACGGAAGCCACCGTTCCCAGACGGGATTCCCGCGCCTTTTCCACGGCCAGTTCCACCTGATCGCCGCTCAGCTTGAGGCTTTCCCAAAGCTGGAAGTTGATGATGGGCATACTGGCGGTCACACCCAGGGTAACCTGGTTGCGGCGGCCCATCTCGATGGCATCGTCTCCGTCGTCATCGGGCGTATCCACCGGCGCGGGCACATAGGGCACGTAGGGAGTGCCTGTGGCCTCGTACAAATTGAGGATATGATAATAAATAGGTTCGAAGACGGAGGCCATCATATCGGCCATGCCGCCACTGGAGGAGCCTTCTCCACTATCGGAGCCGAAATACACCTTCTGCTTCTTGATGGCATAATTATACATGCCGGAAGCATTGATTTGCGGGAAAAGAGCGCCATAAGCACCCTTCTTGGCGTATTCGTTACGCTTGATTTCCATATCGGCCACTTTGACAGACGTGTTTTCCGAAAGGGCGATACGGATGGCGTCATCCAAGGTAAGCTTCAGGGTGTCTTCCCCGGCAGGACGCTCACTGCCTTGAAATTGTGCCTGCGCCGCCAAAGGAAGCAAGA
>CAJOMB010000004.1 GCA_905235615.1 uncultured Bacteroidales bacterium
CTTTTTGGGTAGTTAACAGAAAAGTTTTCTTATGAGTGAAGTAACGTTGGATGCGGTGGATATGCAGATTCTGCGGGCCCTGCAGGAAAATGCGCGGCTTACCACCAAGGAACTGGCGGCGCGGGTGAACCTTTCCACCACGCCGGTTTTCGAGCGGATGAAACGGCTGGAGAAGGAGGGCTGGATCAAGAAATACGTGGCCGTGCTGGATGCAGAGAAACTGGGCCGGGGTTTTATGGTGTTCTGCTCGGTAAAACTGAAGCAGATGAACCGCCAAGTGGCCCGGGATTTCGTTTCCGTGATCCGGGACATTCCGCAGGTGGCGGAATGTTACAACGTGTCCGGAGAGTACGATTATCTGCTCAAAATCCAGGCTCCGGACATGAAATATTACAATGAATTCATCATCAATGTGCTGGGCAGCATCGATTCCATCGGCTCCATCCTCTCGTCCTTCGTGATGGACGAGATCAAGAACACGCATGCCCTGTATGTATAGCGGCTATTTGATGATGTACTCGGTGGAGATGCCGACGGTTTCCTTCAGGACCATGCGTTCAGGACCATGCGGGTGAGTTTTCCGCTTTTGTCATAGTCCAGTTCCATGCCGGAATAGGCCTTGGGGAGGGGGCTGCGCATCTTGAGGACCACGTGCTTGCCACCGGCCTTGCCGGCGCTCACGCTGCAGTCCGCATCCATCTCCCTGGCAATGTCCTCATACTTTCCGGCCATGGAATAGAGGATGGCGTTGCGCTGGGCGCGAACCGTTTTGTTGCTTTCCGTATTCACGTCCAAGCTTATACCGCGCAGGTCCATGCGCAGGTTGGGGCCGTCGATGATGAAATAGTCTCCTTCCGGCTTGGTGTACATCATGGCCAGCTGGTCCGGAGCGGTATAGGTAATGTCCCCTTCGCTTTTGATCACCTTCCCGGAAAGGAGGGTCTTGGCCTGGGTGAACTGTCCTTCAAAATCCTGGGCGCCGGCCGTGAATGCCAGGGCCATCAGCGCCAAACTAACAAGAATTCTTTTCATAGCGATGCCGTTATCTTCAAATATCGTGCAAAAGTAGCGACAATTTGTCAGTTTGCCAAACTGGCGCAAATGTTGTAAATTTGGCGGATAAAACATTCCTATGCAATTACAAGTTTCCGAGGACCTGAACCTCGTCATCAAATACGGACGCGAAGAGGCCATGCGCACGGGCAGCTACGGCATCGGCCCGGACCATCTTTTCCTGGGCATCATCCGTCAGGAGGAGAATGCCGCCTTCCGCGCCCTCCAGAGCCTGGGCATAGAGCCGGCCGATCTGAAAACCTTCATCGACCAGCGCATCTTCACCGGGGAAACCCTGCCCTACGAGCAGCTGGACCATATTGCCTTCTCCCGCCAGGCGCAGAATGTCCTGAGCATCACCGTCATGGAGGCTTCCCGCCTCAAAAGCCCCGTAGCGCAGCCCCAGCACCTGCTGCTGGCCCTCTGCCGCACCACGGAGAGCTACGGACAGGTGTATCTGCGCAGCCATGGCATAGACTACGGACGCCTTCTGGCCTATATGGAGGACGAAGGCCTTCTGCGGCCCAAGGAGGAAGCCCGGGAGCAGCAGCCTTCCCAGGGACCGGAGGAAGAGCCGGAAGAGAAGAAGCTGGATATCGAGGAGTTTGCCTACGACCTCACCCGCGCCGCCCGCGAGGGCAAGTTGGACCCGGTGGTGGGCCGCGACAGCGAAATTTCCCGCGTCATCGAGATTCTGGGCCGACGGAAGAAGAACAACCCCATGCTCATCGGGGAACCGGGCGTGGGCAAATCGGCCATTGTGGAGGGAATAGCGCAGCGGATTGCCTCCGGGGACATATCGGCCGCCCTGGCCCGCAAGCGCATCCTGTCGTTGGACATCGCATCCGTGGTGGCCGGCACCAAATACAGGGGAGACTTTGAAAAGCGCCTCAAATCCATCATCAAGGAGGCCGGCGAGAATCCGGACCTCATCCTGTTTATAGACGAGTTCCATACCATCGTGGGAGCCGGTGGGGCGTCCGGCAGCTTGGATGCCGCCAACATGCTCAAGCCCGCCCTGGCCCGCGGAGAGTTCCAGTGCATCGGCGCCACCACCCTGGACGAATTCACCAAGATTGTGGAGAAGGACGGGGCCCTGGACCGCCGTTTCCAGAAAATAGTGGTGGAAGCCACCGGCGTGGCGGAATCCATCGAGATTCTGCGGCGGCTCAAACCCAAGTATGAGGAATTCCACGGCATCACCTATACGGACGAGGCCGTTGAGCAGGCCGTCCGCCTCACAGACCGTTATGTGACGGACAAATCCCTGCCGGACAAGGCCATCGACGCGCTGGACGAGGCCGGTTCCATGGTGCGCCAGGCCCTCCTGAGGCGCAAGGGCAGCGAGAAGGTGGTAGAGGGCGAGGATATTGCCACGGTGGTGTCCAAGATGACGGGCATTCCCGTGAACAAGGTGGCCGAGAGCGAGGGCAACCGCATCGTGAAGATGCGGGAGCGGCTGCGCGGCCGCATCATCGGCCAGGACGATGCCATCGAGACGGTGGTAAAGGCCATCCAACGCAACCGCGCCGGGCTCAAGGACCCCAACCGCCCCATCGGCACCTTCCTGTTCTTCGGGCCCACCGGGGTGGGGAAGACGCAGCTGGCACGTTCACTGGCCGAATATCTGTTTGACAGTGAGGAGAATCTCATCCGCATAGACATGAGCGAGTACATGGAGAAGTTCAGCGTTTCCCGTCTTATCGGTGCGCCTCCCGGCTATGTGGGCTATGAAGAGGGTGGCCAGCTGAGCGAGCGGGTTCGCCGCAAGCCTTACGCCGTGGTGCTTTTGGACGAGATTGAGAAGGCCCATCCGGATATCTTCAACCTGCTTTTGCAGGTGATGGACGAGGGCCGGCTCACGGACTCCAACGGCCGCACGGTGGATTTCAAGAACACCATCGTGATCATGACCTCCAACGTGGGCAGCCGCGAGGTGCAGGAATACGGCAGCGGAATCGGCTTTGCCACCGCAGGGAAGAATGTGGCGGTGGACCGCCGGGGCGTAGTGGAAAAAGCTGTGAAGAAGGCCTTCCCGCCGGAATTCATCAACCGCGTGGACGAGCAGGTGTACTTCAACTCCCTTACCAAGGAGAATATCGAAGATATCATTGACATTGAACTCAAGGACCTCCGCGCCCGGGCCCTGGACGCCGGTTACAAGCTCACCATCACGCCTGCGGCCAAGCGCCTGGTGGCCGATGCCGGCTACGATCCCGCCTATGGCGCCCGTCCGCTGCGCCGGGCCGTGATGCGCTATGTGGAAGACCCCGTGTCCGAGTTCATTATCTCCGACCGCATCCTGGTGTCCAGGAAGAAGGCCGATGCCGCCCTGCGTACCCTCCGCGTCGCCCTGTCTCCGGACAAGGAATCCACGGTGGTTGAACTGAAGGCCGATTAGACGGCGAGGGCGTCTTCCATTTCCAGGTCCAAGTCTGCCACCAGGTCTTGCAGGGCCTTGAAAGAAGTGCTGGAGGAAATCATGTTTCCCAGGACGTCGATGTTGTACTCAGTGTTTCTCATATCGTTTACATTTTGTTTTCTGATGCAAAGGTAGGCTTAGCTTGCGCCAAACCGCTGCGCGAGCTAAGATTTTTTTTATTTCCTGAAAATCCTTATCTTTGTATGTTTATAAGGAACAAAGAAAAGAATGGATAATAACGAGCAGAAGAATCCGCTCGAGGAGCCCCTGGAGACGGGGTACATCGAGCAAGTGGAGATAGACCACGAAATGCGTACGGCCTACATAGACTATTCTATGTCGGTGATTGTTTCCCGTGCCCTTCCGGATGCCCGCGACGGCCTCAAGCCCGTCCAGCGCCGCGTCCTGTTCGGCATGGACAACATGGGCCTGTCCTTCGGCGGCCAGACCAAGAAGAGCGCCCGTATCGTGGGTGAAGTCATGGGTAAGTACCACCCGCACGGAGACTCCAGCGTATATGACGCCATGGTGCGTCTGGGCCAGGAATGGAACCAGCGTTATCCGCTGGTGAAGGGCCAGGGCAACTTCGGTTCGGTGGACGGAGACTCTCCGGCCGCCATGCGTTACACGGAAGCCAAGCTCCAGAAGATGGCCGAGGATGTCCTCGGAGACATGGACAAGGACACCGTGGACATGACGCTCAATTTTGATGACACGCTGCAGGAACCCACCGTGGTCCCCACCAAGGCCCCGCTGCTGTTGCTGAACGGCGCCTCCGGCATCGCCGTGGGCATGGCCACCAACATGGCTCCCCACAACCTGGGAGAATGCTGCGATGCCATCTGCGCCTACATAGACAATCCGGAAATCACCACCGATGAACTGATGCAGTACATCAAGGGACCGGATTTCCCTACCGGCGGCATCGTGATGGGCAAGGGCGGCATCAAGGAGGCCTATGAGACCGGCCGAGGCCGCGTGGTCATCCGTTCCAAGACGGAAATCGAGGTGGACGAAAAGGGACGTGAGACCATCGTGGTCACGGAAATCCCCTATATGGTGAACAAGCGGGAGATGATTGAGAAGATTGCCCAGCTCTCCGAGGATAAGAAGGTGGAGGGCATCTCCTACATCAACGACGAAAGCTCCCGCGGAGAAACCCGCGTGGTCATCCGCCTCAAGCAGGGGACCAATTCCGGCGTGGTCCTGAACCTCCTGTTCAAGTACAGCCCCCTGCAGAGCAGCTTCTCCTTCAATAACGTGGCCTTGGTGAAGGGACGCCCCCGCACCCTCAGCCTCAAGGAGATTATCAAGGAATTCGTGGACTTCCGCCACGAGGTGGTGGTGCGCCGCACCAAGTTCGAACTGGACAAGGCCCAGAAGCGTGCTCATATCCTGGAAGGCCTCCTGAAGGCCATGGACATCATTGACGAGATTGTCCACATCATCCGCTACGAAGCCAAGAGCATCGACGAGGCCCGCGACATTCTGGTGGAGCGTTACGACTTCTCCGAGCCTCAGGCTGCCGCCATTGTGGAAATGCGTCTGCGTCAGCTGGTAGGCTTGGAGCGTGAGAAACTCCGTGCAGAATACGACGAACTCATGAAGTTCATCGAGCGCTGCAACCAGATCCTGGGCTCCGTGGAGGAGCAGTTCGGCGTCATCAAGACCGAAACGCAGGAGCTCAAGGCCCGCTATGGGGACCCCCGCCGCACGGAAATCACCCTGGCCGACGACGAGTTCAACCCCGAAGACTTCTATGCCGATGAAGATCAGGTGATTACCATCAGCCACCTGGGTTACATCAAGCGTACCCCGCTCACGGAATTCCGCACCCAGAACCGCGGCGGCGTGGGCATGAAGGGAAGCGCCACCCGTGACGAAGACTTCATTGAGCACATTTATATCGCCAATACGCACAGCACCCTGCTCCTGTTCACGCAGAAGGGCCGTTGCTACTGGCTCAAGGTATATGAGATTCCGGAAGGCAACCGCACCTCCAAGGGCCGCGCCATCCAGAATATCCTCATGATAGATCCGGACGACGCTGTCCGCGCCTATCTGAACGTGAAAACCCTCAAGGACGAGGAATTCATCAACAACAACTACATCATGATGGTTACCCGCAAGGGTGTGGTGAAGAAGACGTCCCTGGAGGCCTATTCCCGTCCCCGCACCAACGGTGTGAACGCCATCAACATCCGGGAAGACGATGAACTCCTGGAAGCCATCCTCACCAACGGCCGTTGCAACGTGATGATTGCAGCCAACGGCGGCCGCTGCGTAAGGTTCGATGAGTCGGAGGCCCGGCCGTTGGGCAGAACGTCCACCGGCGTCCGTGGCATCAATCTTGATGAAGGGGATTTTGTGGTGGGTGTCGTATGCCAGGATCCCCAGGCAGAGGACGTTGAAAAGCACCAGGTGCTGGCCGTCTCCGAAAATGGTTTCGGCAAACGTTCAGACCCCATGGACTACCGTCAGACCTCCCGTGGCGCCAAGGGCGTGAGAACCCTGAATATCACGGAGAAAACGGGCAAGCTGGTGGCCATCAAGAATGTCACCGACGAGGATGACCTGATGATCATCTGCCGCTCCGGAATGACGATCCGTATGCCTGTCAACACCATCCGTGTTGCCGGACGTGCTACTCAGGGCGTCAAGCTCATCAACATCAGGGAAGGAGACTCCATCGCCGCCATCTCCGTGGTCGCGCACAGCGAGGATGAAGAAGTAGAAGAATAATCAATATTATATTACACCATGAAAAAGTTATTTATCGTTCTTGCGCTGGCCGGCTCTCTGCAGGCTGCGTTTGCACAGAAACCCGCTGCAGAAATGCAGAAGAATGTGGATAAGGCCATCGCCGCCACCCAGGATGCCAAAAAGGCTGCCAAGCCCGCTACATGGGTGAAATTGGCCGAGGCATACATGGCCGCCTACAACAACCCGCTCACCAACATTACTCCGGGTATCGACAAGGCCACTTTCTCCATGATGAACAAGGAGAAGGACGCTCCCGTGTCCAATGTCCGGATTGAGGGCAAGAACTTTGAGAAAGTCCAGCTTTCCACCGCCGACGTTTACTTCAACGAGGCCGGTATGCTGGTGATTGCCGATGTGACCGCCCCCTCCGTTCCCGGAGACCTCCTGGGAGAGGCTGCCAAGGCCTACACCAAGGCTTTTGAGCTGGGCGAAAAGGCCGAGAAGGTGGACCCCAAGCTGCAGGAGATTGTGAACCGCTACTATGAGGACGCCTACACCGCCTATCAGCTGGGCAACATGGCCAAGGCCAGCAAACTCTTCAAGGGTGCGGCCGACATCTCCATGACCGCCCCCTGCTCTGTCCCCAACTACGACGCCGCCTACAATGCCGCCTTCACGGCATCGGCCTCCAATGACTACAAGACGGCCGAGGAGTATTTCAACAAGTGCCTGGCCTACGGTTATACCTCCGAGGGCAACGTGTTCGCCAACCTTTCCCAGTGCAGCCTGGCCCAGGCCGATACCCTGGCCGCCAAGAACTACCTGGCCACCGGTCTTACCCAGTTCCCTGACAACGAGGCCATCCTCACCAGCCTCATCAACCTCTATCTCCAGACCAACGAGGACCCTGAGAAGATTGTGGACCTGCTGGACGAAGCCAAGAAAGTGATGCCCAACAACCCTTCCCTCTACTATGTGGAAGGCAATATCTACGTGGGCGTGAAGAATTATGAGAAGGCCGATGCCGCTTATAAGAAGGCGCTGGAAGTGGAACCCAACTACGACTTCGCCTATTACGGAATGGGCAATGTGGCTCTGAAGAAGGCTGAAGACCTCATCGCTGAGCGTGACGCCCTGGATGTGCGCGAGTGGAAGAAGTACGATGAGCTCAACGAGCAGGTGACCAAGGTCTATGAAGGCGCCGTGGTGCCCTTCGAGAAGTGCTATGAGGTCAGTCAGAATCCTGCCGTGAAGGCTTCTGCCGCAGACTTCCTCAAGCGCCTCACCTTCACCCTCCGCAACGTGGATCCCAAGTACCAGGAAGCTTACAACAAGTGGGATAAGGTAGTGTCCGAAGCCCAGTAAACCTTACTCCTGAGAATCATCGCTTGTCCGGGTCTTTTCGAAGGCCCGGACAATTTTTGTGACTAAGGGATGGCGGACGATGTCCTGGGTGGAGAAACGGATGGTGGCAATGCCCTTGATGCCTTCCAGGAGGGCGATGCCGGCCAGGAGGCCGGAATCTTCCCGGCGGGGAAGGTCTATCTGCGTGGCGTCTCCGGTTACGATGAACTTGGCGCTGGAGCCCATGCGGGTGAGAAACATCTTGAGCTGTCCCAGGTTGGTGTTCTGGGCTTCGTCCAGGATGACGCAGGCTTTGTCCAAGGTTCGGCCGCGCATATAGGCCAGCGGGGCAATCTGGATGGTGCCGTCGGCCATGAACTCCTGCAGGCGCTTGGCGGGAATCATGTCCGAGAGGGCGTCGTACAGGGGCTGGAGATACGGGTCCAGCTTGTCCTTGAGGTCTCCGGGCAGGAAGCCTAAGCGCTCGCCGGCCTCCACCGCGGGGCGGGTGAGGATGATGCGCTTGATTTCCCGGTTCTTGAGGGCGCGTACGGCTAAGGCGATGGCCATATAGGTTTTGCCGGTGCCGGCCGGGCCGATGGCAAAGATGAGGTCGTTCTCGAAATAGGCCTCGATAAGGTCCTGCTGGGTTTTGTTGCGGGCGCGGATGGGTTTTCCGTCCGTTCCATGTACGATGATGGCATCGGCCGTGGGGCGGGAAGCGTTGCTTCCTCCCGCGAAGATGTCCTCCACGTCGTAGGCGGTGAGGTTCATCTTGCGATGACGGCGGTCTATGAGTTCCGCAAAGCGGATGTTGAACTCTGCAATGTCGCTCTCACGGCCTTCCAGAATGAGTTCATTGCCCCGGGCCACCACTTTGAGGTGGGGGAAGTAGGAGCAAAACTCCGTGAGAATCTTGTTGCCCACGCCATAGATTTCTATGGGGTCGATAGCTTCCAGCGTAATGGTTTTCTTCATACGGACGCAAATATACCACTTTAATTTGGCATAATTTGGGAAAAAGCGTATTTTTGTAAGTTAAGGAGGATTAGATTATGAAAAAGACCCTCATCATGGTATTGGCTCTCTCCGTTGTTGCGGTGAGCAGCTGTGATTTTGTGCGTACCCTTGCCGGAAGGCCCACCCAGGCCCAGCTGGACCGGATGCGTGAAGAGCGCAATCGGGTGGAGGAAGCCCGTCATCAGGCTGTCCTGGATTCCATGGACCGGGTTCAGAAGCAGATGGCCGATTCCCTGGAAGCCCTGGAGAAGCACCTGCTGGACTCTCTCACGCAGTCCCAGGGGACGCTCCTCAACCCCTCCAAGCTGGGTGGCCTGTACACCACCAAGCTGGAGAGCAAGTACTACATCATAGTGGGCGCGTTCCGCACCCGTTCCAATGCGGAGAACAAGCTTAAATCCTGTAACGCAGCCGGTTATACGGCCACCATCATCAGTTTCAGGAACGGCCTGCTGGCCGTGGCCATCTGCCCGTCCAACAGCCTGGACGAGACGCTTCGCAAACTCAAGGAACTTCGCGGCACCGATGTTTGCCCGCAGGATGGCTGGATTCTCATCAATTCGTAATGAAAAGACTGCTCATCACCTGGGTTGCTATGCTCTTGCTGGTGCCGGGCCTTCATGCCCAGTACCGGACCGTCCTGCAGGATTTGGACGACTCCGAGACCGTCAGGGCCCTGAAGGAGCACGTGGCCACCCTCAGCGCCGCCCAGCTGGAAGGCCGCAAGGCCGGAAGCGAAGGGGAGCGGATGGCGGCCGATTACCTGGAAGCCAAGCTCCGGGAATACGGCATTGACATCCTCTCCACCGGCAAGGAGTTCGGTGTGGCGGCACAGCCCGACACCCTTCATTCCCTCAATGTGATGGGTCTGTTGGAGGGATGGGACAAGTCCTTGAACCAGCACTATATCGTGATTGGCGCCCGGATGGACAATCTGGGAACGGATACGCTCACGGTGAATGGGGAGGCGACGCGCCGCATCTATTACGGAGCCAATTCCAACGCTTCCGGCATGGCCATGCTGCTGGAACTGGCCCAGAAGCTTTCCTACTCCCGCACCCTCCTCAGAAGAAGTGTCATTTTCGTGGGATTCGGAGCCTCCGGGCGCACTTTCGCCGGTTCCTGGTACTTCCTGAACCGTGTTTTTGAGAAGGACATGGACAAGATTGACGCCATGGTGGACCTGGATGTGCTGGGCGGCGGTGCCCACAAGCTGACGGCCTTCACATCGGCCAATGAAGACCTCAATACCATCCTGCATGCCCTTGAGGGGGAACTGCTGCCCGTGCAGGCGGAGCTCGCCTCTACCCAGCCCTATCCCTCGGACAATATCGTCTTCTACGACCGGGAGATTCCCTCCGTCCTTTTCACCACCGGCTCCTTCCCGGAGTACGGGACGGGGAAGGACTCGTATGACATCATAGACTTCGAGGGCATGGAAGCCTCCCTGGAATATATCTACAGCTATGTGCAGCACCTCTGCAACGGTCAGAAGCCCCTTTTCAGAAATGATACGGTGGTGAAAGAGTCCGTTCCGGCAGACGTGTACGCCTACTCCGACGTGGAGGTGAAGCCCATGTTCCTGAACTCCCAGGACCCCCGTACCTTCATGGAGCGCTGGGTGTACCAGTATGTGAAATACCCCAAGTATGCCCAGGAGAACGGCATCCAGGGCCGGGTGCTGGTAACCTTCGTGGTAAACGAAAAGGGAGAGGTGAAGGACGTGAAGATTACCCGCGGCATCCACGCCTCCTTGGACGACGAGGCCCTCCGGGTGGTGTCCGCCTCGCCCAAGTGGCGTCCGGGCCGTCACCGTGGAAAGAAGGTGAAAACGGCCATGACCGTTGCCGTAGATTTTAAGCTGGACAAGAAAAAAGGTTCCTTCGGAATCAATGGAATAAAGATTAACTAATGGATTACAATTTCGCGGAGATTGAGAGAAAGTGGCAGTCCTGGTGGGCCGCCAACAAGACGTACAAGGCGGAGGTGGATTCTGCCAAACCCAAATATTATGTGCTGGACATGTTCCCGTACCCCAGCGGTGCGGGCCTGCATGTGGGGCATCCGCTGGGCTATATTGCCAGCGACATCTTTGCACGCTACAAGCGCCTGAAGGGCTTTAACGTGCTGCACCCCATGGGGTATGACGCCTTCGGCCTTCCGGCCGAGCAGTACGCCATCCAGACCGGTCAGCATCCGGAAAAGACCACCCACGACAACGTGGCCCGCTACCGCACCCAGCTGGACCGGATTGGCTTCTCCTTCGATTGGGACCGTGAGTTCCGCACCTCGGATCCGGATTATTACAAGTGGACCCAATGGGCCTTCCTGAAAATGTTCGGCTCCTGGTATGACAACAGCATCCAGAAGGCCCGCCCTGTCGAAGATCTGGTCAAGTCCTTCGAGGAAGGCGGCTCCGAGGCCGTGAACGCTGCCTGCAGCGAGGGCAAGCCCTTCACGTCGGCCCAGTGGAAGGCTTTCTCCGAGAAGGAAAAGGCCGATGTCCTCATGCGTTACCGCCTGGCCTACCTGGGAGAAAGTACCGTGAACTGGTGCCCGGCCTTGGGCACCGTGCTGGCCAATGACGAGGTGAAGGACGGCTATTCGGAGCGCGGCGGCCACCCGGTGTTCCAGAAGAAGATGACCCAGTGGCAGCTTCGCGTGAGCGCTTATGCCGGCCGTCTGCTGGACGGGCTGGAGAAGCTGGACTGGACGGATTCCCTCAAGGAAATGCAGCGCAACTGGATAGGCCGCAGCGAGGGCGCGGAAATGGTGTTCCCGGTGGAATGTGACGGAAAGAAATTCGACGTCACCATTTTCACCACCCGGGCCGATACCATCTTCGGCGTCACCTTCATGGTGCTGGCGCCGGAGAGCGAGTGGGTGGGCAAACTCACATCGGCCTCGCAGAAGGAAGAAGTGGAAGCCTACCTGGACCAAGTGAAGAAGAAGACCGAGCGTGAAAGGATGGCCGGAAAGGCCGTCACGGGCGTTTTCTCAGGTTCCTATGGCATCAACCCGGTCACAGGGGAAAAGGTGCCGGTATGGATTTCCGAATATGTGCTGGCCGGCTACGGAACCGGTGCCATCATGGCCGTTCCCGCCCATGACAGCCGGGACTATGCCTTTGCCAGGAAATTCGGCCTCCCCATCATCCCCGTCATCGAAGGGGCCGACGTAAGTGAGGAGAGCGTGGACGCCAAGGAGGGAAACATGTGCAACAGCGGCTTCCTCAATGGCCTTCCCGTGAAGAAAGCCATTCCTGCCGCCATTGAATACGTGGAGAAGAACGGAATCGGCCGGCGGAAGGTGAACTACCGCATCCGCGACGCCATCTTCTCCCGCCAGCGCTACTGGGGAGAGCCTTTCCCCATTTATTACAAGGACGGCATTGCCACGCCCGTTCCCTTCGAGGACCTGCCCCTGACGCTGCCGGAGATTGACCGGTACAAGCCCACCGAGGACGGTCAGCCGCCGCTGGCCCGCGCCAAGGACTGGACCTACAAGGGTTATCCGTTGGAGAAGAGCACCATGCCCGGATTCGCCGGCTCCAGCGCCTATTATCTGCGCTACATGGACCCGCACAACGATCAGGAACTGGTGAGCCGTGAGGCCGATGAATACTGGCGCAACGTGGACCTCTATGTGGGCGGCACGGAGCATGCCACCGGCCACCTTATCTACAGCCGTTTCTGGAACAAGTTCCTGTATGACCTGGGTTATGTGTGTGAGGACGAGCCGTTCTGCAAGCTCATCAACCAGGGCATGATCCAGGGCCGATCCAACTTTGTGTATATGATTCCCGGCACCAACAAGTTCGTATCGGCCGGCCTCAAGGACCGGTACGAGACCATTCCGGTGCATGTGGACGTGAATATCGTGTACAACGACCGCCTGGACCTGGAGGCTTTCCGTTCTTGGAGGCCGGATTACAAGGATGCGGAGTTCGTGCTGGAAGACGGCGAGTACATCTGCGGCTGGGCCATCGAGAAGATGTCCAAGAGCATGTACAACGTGGTGAACCCGGACAAAATCTGCGATACCTACGGGGCCGATACCCTCCGCCTCTATGAGATGTTCCTGGGCCCCATCGAGCAGGCAAAGCCCTGGGACACCAAGGGCATCGACGGCGTGAACCGCTTCCTGAAGAAGTTCTGGCGCCTGTTCTGGGACCGCGAGAAATGGCTGGTGACGGACGAGGAGCCCACGAAGGAGGAGCTCAAGGCCCTGCACAAGCTGATCGGCAAGGAGCAGGAGGATATCGAGCACTTCTCCTACAACACCACCATATCGGCCTTCATGATTGCCCTGGGAGAACTGGGCAACTGCTCCAAGCGGGCCATCCTGGACCCCCTGACCGTCCTGCTCTCTCCCTTCGCCCCGCATATGGCGGAGGAACTCTGGCACCAGCTGGGCCATGAGGATTCCGTGGTCTATGCCACCTTCCCGGAATACAGGGAAGAGCTGGCGGCGGACAACGTGGTCAACTATCCCGTTTCCTTCAACGGGAAGACGCGTTTCTTCATGGAAGCTCCCGCATCGGCCGCTCCCTCTGACGTGGAGGCACTGGTGCGCGGCCATGAGAAAACGCCCCAGTACGTGGGTGACATGGCCATTGCCAAGGTGATTGTAGTCCCCGGACGTATCGTAAATGTGGTTTTGAAGAAATAAAGATGACTAAGAAGAATTTCCTCATCGGCGTTTTCGATTACATCGTCATCACGGTGGGCGTGGTGCTCTTCGTAATGGCCTGGCAGTCTTTCCTGCTCCCCAACAACATGATAGACGGCGGACTCACGGGTGCATCGGCCTTGCTGGCCATGGTCACAGGCGTGTCGGTGGATATCTGGTACTTCGGCATCAATGTCTTGCTGCTGATACTGGCCTGGTTCGTCCTGGGGAAGGGTTTCGGCCTCAAGACCATCTATGCCATCGTGCTTTCCACCCTGCTGTTCCGCGTACTGGGAAACGAGAGCATGCGCTGCCTGTGGTCCGTGGAAGGGGAGGTGCTGTATGTGGGAGACGGGATTCTGGTCCCCATTATCGGCGGTCTGTTGGAAGCCGTGGGCCTGGCCCTCATCATCATGCGGGGCGGCTCCACCGGAGGAACGGACATCCTGGCCCTCATCGTGAACAAGTTCTGGCCCATCTCCATCGGCCGTTTTTATCTCTTTGCCGATTTTATCGTCATCACCCTCCTTATCTTTGTGCCCGGACACTGCTTCACGGATGTGGTGTACGGTTACATCACCATGGGCGTGTGTGCCTATGTGCTGGACCTCATCATGCTGGGTAAGGATTCCACCGTGCAGGTGATTATCTTCTCCGACCATATCGCCAGGATCGGCAATTACATTACCGGTACTATGGAACGCGGCGTCACGGCCCTGAAGGCGGTGGGCTGGTACACCCAGGAAGACCGCCAGGTGCTTATGGTGATGCTCCGCAAAAATGAGCTTCCGGAATTGGTGAAAGCCGTGAAAGATATTGACGCAAAGGCGTTTGTTACCGTGATGCCGGCCAACAATGTATATGGCGAGGGCTTCGACGAGATGAAGACCGGTCTTACCCGAAAAAAGAAGAAATAGAATATGCCTGTCCTTCAAAAATCCCTTTTCACCCGGATCAAGGAGTGGCTGCTGGTCACCCTGGGCATCCTCATTTACGTTACGGGCTGGACCATCTTCCTCATTCCCAACAACCTCATTGGCGGAGGCGTCTCGGGTATCAGCTCCATGATCCAGTATGCTACCGGAGGCACCATCCAGATGGGTTACAGCTACTTCGTGCTCAATGCCATCCTGGTGGTGGCTGCCATCATTATCCTGGGCATGGGCTTCGGCGCCAAGACCATTTATGCCATTATCCTGGCTTCCATTTCCCTGCGCATCCTGCCGGAGGTGATGCCCGTGACCATCATCAAGATGCTGGCCATCGACAACGGCAAGCTCCTGAGTGTGCTCATGGGCGGCTTGATGGCCGGCATCGGCATTGGCATGAGCATCTCCAACGGAGGCTCCACCGGAGGGACGGACATCATCGCCCTCATCTATACCAAGTATCACAACGTGTCTCCCGGCAAGGTGATTCTGGTGCTGGATTTCATCATCATCGGCTCTTCGATCCTGATTCCTTCCTATGTGAACCAGTTGGACGCTTCCGGCCTTCCCGTGCTGGACGCTTCCGGAAATCCCGTCATGTTCAAGATGCCCTTTGCGGAAAAGGTAACTACGGTGCTGTACGGTCTCATTCTGGTGACGGTGAACAGCTACGTGCTGGACATGTATATCTCCGGTTCCCAACAGAGTGTTCAGCTTTTCATCCTCTCCAAGGAGTATGAGAAGATTGCCGATGCCATCACCCAGGACATGCACCGCGGCGTCACCGTGTTGGACGGCAAGGGCTGGTATACCAAGCAGGAAACCAAGGTGCTTATGGTGATTACCCGCAAGACAGACCTCAATCTCATGCTGCGCTATATCAAGCAGCTGGATCCCAACGCTTTCCTCTCTGTAAGCTCCGTCAACGGCGTTTACGGAAAGGGATTCGACACCATCAAGAAATAGAAGTTCTTTGAAATAGGTTGCGCATCCGGCAGGCCTTCCCCAAAAACATGGAATTGGCGCTGCTGATTCTGGCCGTTTTCTTTGTGCTGGCGGTAGCGGCAGGCATTCTGCTGTATCTGCGCCTCCGCAAACAAAGCGACCAGCTCCGGACAGCCTCCGGGCTGCCTCCCCAGGCGGATGCTATGTCCGCGTCTTATGAACTGGCGGCAATCGATCAATACCTGTACGACAGGTGCTGCCGGTATATGACCGAACATCGGCCCTTCTTGGTGAAGTCTTTCACCTTGCAGGACCTTTCCAATGCGGTCTATACCAACAAATATTATTTGAGCAAGACCATCAACCGTTTCTCCGGGAAGAACTTCCGGCAGTATGTGAACTATTACCGGGTCATGTATTCGCTGGATTTGTTCCGGGACAACAAGAGCCTGCGGGTGACGGAGATGGCTTCGCTCTCCGGCTTCCATTCCACCACCTCTTTCAACCAGAGTTTCAAGCGGGTGATGGGGGAGTCTCCCAGCCACTGGTGCTCCCGAATCCGGAAAAAAGAATTGCAAAAGTATAAAAAGTAAAGCGGTCTGTGCCGGATGCGTCATCCTTTTATCCCTTTCCAGGACACTGGAACAGGGGCGGTTACATCCACCTCGGTCTTCTTGACGGGGTGGATGAATTGTATCCGGCGGGCCAGGAGGCAGATGTCGCCGTCCGGGTTGGAACGCGTGGCTCCGTATTTGAGGTCTCCCTTGATGGGGCAGCCCATGTGCGAGAGCTGGCAGCGGATCTGGTGGTGCCGGCCGGTGTAGAGCTCCACTTCCAGCAGGTAGTAGCGTTCCGTGGTTTGGATGAGGGTGTATTTGAGGCGGGCCTCCTTGCCGTTTTTTGAGACGTAGGATTTGTTCTGGGCCTCGTTGCGGATGAGAAAGTCCGTAAGGGTGTCGCTCTCCTTGGGGGGCTTGCCGGCCGTGAGCGCCCAGTAGGTCTTGTGAATCTCTCCCTTGCGCAGCATCTCGTTGAGCCGCTCCAGGGCCTTGGAGGTTTTGGCAAAAAGCGTGACGCCGCTCACGGGGCGGTCCAGACGGTGGGGAACCCCCATGAACACCTGGCCGGGCTTGGCGTCCCGCTGCGCGATGAAAGCCTTGAGGGTTTCGCTCAGGGGCTCGTCCCCGGTCTTGTCTCCCTGCACAATCTCTCCCGTCCGCTTGCAGAACACCAGCAGATGGTTGTCTTCGTAGAGGATTCTTTGGGCCAGGTCCTGATACTCCCGGTCTCCTATTTCTCTGTATATGCCCATAACCTTGCAAAGGTACATTTTTTTCTGCTTAAAGTTTGCTTTTTATTAAAAAAGTAGTACCTTTGCAGTCCCAATCTTCTGGATGTAGCGCAGTTGGTAGCGCACCTGGTTAGGGACCAGGAGGTCGCTGGTTCAAGTCCAGTCATCCAGACATAAAAACAGCAGGCCGAACGCCTGCTGTTTTTATGTCCATTCCGTTTCAATTAAAGCGTTTTGTTCAACTCGTCCAGTTTCTTTTCCAGCTGCTCCAGCTTGGCCAGGACTTCGTCGTTGTTGTCGCCGACCATGGCGTCCACGAAGATGGAGTTTACCAAGGAAAGGCCCATGACGCCGCCGAAGAAGTAGAGGATGGCATAGCCGGTGCGGGTGAGCCGTGCCACCAGGTCCGGCGTTTCCCGGCCGATGACCAGCGGGAAGGTGGCCCAGTCGTCACCGGAGAAGTAGCGGAAGATGGTGAACAGGGAGATGCCGGGATCTCCGAAGAACTCCGGCGCGATTTTCCCGTACAGGGTGGTGGAGATGATGGAGACGATGAAAAGCATCACCACAAAGGCCACACAGACAATCAGAGAGGTTTTTACGGCCAGTTTGACTCCCTTGAGCAAGTTTTCGATATGGGGGATGAACTTGAACAGGCGGATAGACTTGAATACCCGCAGTGTCCGCAACGAGAGCAGGATGTGGGTGAAAAGGTCCGTGTCTGCGAAGAGATTGGCCAGCGAGGGAACGGCCAACAGCGTAATGATGAAATCAAACTTGTTCCAGCCGTCCTTCCAGTACTCTTTCCAGCCGTACGCGTTCACTTTGGCGACAATCTCCACCAGGAACAGGATGGTGAAGAAGGAATCCACCCAGATGAAGAAGCGGGAAGAGGTGAAATAGCCGCCCACAAAAATGAAGAGCGTATTGATGAACACCACGGCAAGCATGATCCTGTCATTCGTGAAAAAGGACTGCAGGGTGTTCATTCCGGGTTTGGAGACAGATGTTTTCATGGCATATTTTTTGATGTTCGCGAAGTTACGAAAAAAATATGAAAAGTGGCCGACAGGAACTTCACATCAGATAATCTTCCCCAGTATCAGGGTAATTTTTCGGAGAACGCCTTCTGGCGTAAACTCAAGCAGATGGGCCGGAAGGCCGGAACCAAGGTGGTCTATTATGCCCTGGTGCTATTTTATACCCTGAAAGACCCCGCCACCCCTATGCGCTACAAGGCTGTCATTGCCGGAGCGCTGGGTTATTTCATCCTGCCGATGGACATGCTCCCGGACATCCTGCCCTTTGCCGGTTTGGCCGATGACTGGGCCGCCCTCATTGCGGCCGTCTCCTATGTGTTCACGGCCATCACTCCGGAAATCAAGGAAAAGGCCCGCGTGAAGCTCCATGCCTGGTTCCCGAATATTCAAAACCCGGATTTGGGAGATTTGCAATAGTTTTGTACCTTCGCACGATTTTTAATAAAAAGAGTGCGATGTTTTTTTCCGTCAAGAAGAAATTGATGTGCAAGGCGATAGAAAAAAGGAACAGGCAAAATCCTTTTGACTATCCGTCCGCCGAGAATTATGCACTTTCGCCGGATGCGGATCCGCTTGTGAACAACTCCTATTATTTTTCCGCTCACGACGATAAAATGTCTTTCTTTGCCCGTATAGGAAAAAGAGTCCATCAGGACGAGACCTGGTTTGCCCTGTACATAGACGGGCGGCTATATTCCTTGAAGCCGGAACTGTTCCCCGCCGGAGCCTCTCCCGTCCGGGTAGAGAAGAAAGGGGAGCAGTGGACCGTTTCCTTCGAGGGCATCCTGAACGAGAAGGAGCAGGTGGTTTTCCGGGCTGCATTTGTACCAAGAGAACAGCCCATTGACTTTACTACCAGCGTCCCCGCCGCCCGGATGGCTACCGGTATGGCCAATGAAAAATGGAGCAAAGCCTTCTTTGCTCAGCTGCAGACCATCAGCGGGCAGTGCCACTATGAGCAGGAGGGTGATTTGGAAGGGACATTGACCCTGAATGGAAACACAATGGACTTCCGCCTGCCCTGCGTACGGGACCATTCCTTCGGCAAGCGGGACTGGAATTACATGAACAACCATCTCTGGCTGATGGCCGTCTCCATGCCGGCACAGTTCAACTATTCGCTGGTTTCTTACCCGGCCCTTACCGCCTTGGAAATGGGAAATTACAGGGAAGGGGAGAGCCTGCATTTCCTCCAAAAGGCCGATTTGGATTTCGAACAGATCAGCCGGGGAGAAGTGCCGGAGGAAATCTCTTTCCACGTGACGCTGGAAGGCGGCCGCGTCTTGCCGGTCACGGCCAAAGTATTGGCCTGCATGACCTATCATTTCCAGGATGGCCAGTACATCCTGCATGAGAACATAGCCGAGTTTGAGATAGACGGGAAAACCTGTCGCGGCATTTTGGAAATAGGCTTCAACCGGGACGGTAACAGATATTTTAATCAGAAAAATTTGAAGGGCATCAGAAGATGAAGATTTATCAGTTGGGAAATCTGCCTCAGGAGATTTATGCAAATGCAGGCGGAAAGGCAAGCGGTTTGGATTTGTTGGTTAAAAATGGTTTTACAGTTCCCGGCGGTTTTGTATTAAGCGAGCTCGAAGAGCTGAATGAAGACGCTGTCTATCAGGCGTTTGATGCCTTGGGTGCAGCGCATGTCTCGGTCCGTTCATCGGCCTCCAATGAAGACGGCGCCCAGGCTTCCCATGCCGGCCAGTATGACACCTTCCTTTTCGTGGACCGCGAGCACCTGCTGGAAAGCGTAAGAAAATGCGTCGCTTCCCTGCATTCCGAGCGTGTGCAGGACTATGCCAAGCATTTTGAACTGGCAAAGGGCCGGATGAACATCGTGGTCCAACAGATGATAGACAGCGAGAAATCCGGCGTTCTCTTTACGGCCGATCCCAACAAGGGCTCCGACATACTCATAGAGGCGGTGCAGGGCCAGGGCGAGAACCTGGTTTCCGGGCGGGTGAGTGCCCGTCGCTACCAGATATCCCGGAAGTGTTACCGTCCCTGCGGGGATGATTTGTTGACGGAAGACGAGGTGCGCCGGCTCTATGAGACGGGCAAAAAGGTGAGGGAGACTTTCGGGGAAGAGAAAGACCTGGAATGGGCTATGCAGGACGGGAAGCTCTATCTCCTCCAGATGCGCCCCATCACTACGGAAATCATCGACATAGAGGAATTCGACCGGGACGACAACGTCTCCGGCCATCTCTTTACCAAGAGAAACGTGGGGGAGATGATGCCGGGCGCCGTAACGCCGCTTTCCCTGTCCACCTCCGTAAAGGCCATCGACTACGGGATGCGGTATTTCCTGACGTTTGCCGGCGTTTACAGCTCGCCCCATGAAGAAACCCCTCTTCGGCTTATCTCTTCTTTCTCCGGACATCTGTTCTTCGATATGAACCTGCTGTACAACATGTATGCGAAAGTGTCCATAGCGGATCCCCAGTCCATGAATCTCTCCATCATGGGAGAGTACCACGATTATCCGCCCATTACCGTACCTTACTCCCATTCGCTGGTCCGGGTCTTGAATTCCGTCAAGTTCCTTACCTATGTCCTGTCCGGTCATAGGGCGATGGGGAAATTTGACAAGTTGCTCCCGAAAGTACGTTTTACGGAGTCATCTTCGGCCCGGGAACTGTATAAGAGCATAGATGCCAACCTGGCCTTGCTGGACGAGAGCCTCATCTACCATTATGCCTCGTCTGCCTATTCCGGCAGTGCCTCCAGCACACTGTACAGGCTGGTAGATCCCTATTTTCCGGACAAGAAAGAGTACCAGGCCTTCCTGTCGCATCTTTTGAGCAACATCCCCGGCATCGAGAGTGCCGACATTCTCTTCCGCCTGCAGGATTTGGCGGACAGGATAAAGGCCGATGAGCCCGAGGCGGTGAATTTCCGGGCTCCGGAGCTGTTGGAATACATCCAGGCCCATCCTGAGGTCAATGACTTGTACAAGGCTTTTCTGGCCCGCCACGGACACCGTTGCATCAAGGAGGCCGAGATGCGGAACAAGCCCTGGCGTGAAGACCAGGTGGCGCTCATGAACTATTTGTCCAGCATCATCAGGGCGCCCAAGACGCTTGTAGCCCGGGAAGGGGAGCCGGACTACAGGAAGGAATTCGCCTTCGTGAAAAATCCTCTGCTGAAGGCGGCGTGCATTACTTTTGCCAAGAAATCCCGCCAGGCTGTGGTGGACCGCGAGTACACCAAAGCCCGGCTTATCGAAATCATCGACCTCTTCAAGACGCAGTATGCCCTTCTTGCCGGTCTTTTGGTGGCCGATAAGCTGCTCCCCGATGCGGACCTGATCTACTTCCTGACGCATCCGGAGATAGGCCGGCTTATAGAAGGGGAGTCCTCCCTTGTCTCCCCGGCGCAGAGGCGGCGCAAGGCCCATGCCATTCAGAGCGAGCTGAGCTTTGACGATATCTATATCGGCAAACCCCTGGCCGACAGTTTCGATATGGGCCCGGAGGAAGGAGAACTCAGGGGCGTGCCCGTCTCCAACGGGGAATGCGAGGGGATCGTCCATGTCGTCCATTCGGCCCAGGATGCCAATGAGCTGAAGAAAGGGGAGATTATGGTGGCCCGGTTCACGGACATTGGCTGGACGCCTTATTATTCCGTTGTGAACGGTCTCATTACGGAGATTGGTTCCTCCCTCTCGCATGGGGCGGTGGTGGCCCGGGAATACGGTCTGCCCACCATCGTCAACGTGAAGGGCGCCACCAAAATCCTTAAAAATGGAGACCATATTGTCATGAATGCCACCAAAGGCACCATCGCATGCAGCACCTCGGAGAAATCATAGCGTTGGTGGTGGCTATGTCCTGGACGGTGACCGCCTTGTTTGCCGACAAAGCCAGCCACCGTATGGGGACCCTGTCGGCCAATATCATCCGTCTTTTTCTGGCTGCCCTTTTCCTGGCCTTGATCTTGTGGGTGGGCGTGGGATATCCCTATCCCGTCTATGCCGACGGGAAGGCCTGGCTGTGGCTGTCTCTGTCCGCCTTGGTGGGGTATGTGTTCGGGGACTGGTGCCTTTTCAACTGCTATCTGTCCATCGGCGCCCGCTTCGGCCAGCTGTTCATGACGCTGGCTCCGCCCATTGCCGCCATCGCCGGCTGGGCCATCCTGGGAGAGACGCTCAGCTGGTCTTCGGGCCTGGCCATGGCCGTTACCCTGTTGGGTATCGCCATTTCCATCCTGAGCCGCGGGGAAGACCACCAGATGCACCTTGCTCTGCCGCTGCGGGGCGTCCTGTTGGGGCTGGGTGCCGGACTGGGCCAGGGCGTGGGGCTGGTGCTGAGCAAGGTGGGCATGGAGCATTATGCCGCCATTCTTCCGGCCGATGCCCCTTCGCACCTGCCTGCGCTGCTTCCCTTCGCCTCCACCATGATCCGGGCTGTCGTGGGTGCCGCCGGTTTCCTGGCGCTGATGGCCCTTCAGAAAAAGACACGTGAACTCAAGACGGCCGTACATGACAGGAAGGGCATGGGCTATGCCCTTGTCATGACATTCTTCGGCCCGGTTCTGGGCGTTTCGCTCTCTTTGATGGCGGTGCGCTATACATCGGCCGGCATTGCCTCTACCCTGATGGCGCTCACCCCGGTGTTTATCCTGATTCCCTACGCCTTCATCTATCACCAGCGCATCAGGGCCCGCGAACTGCTGGGCGTGGCGGTGAGTATGGCGGGCGTGGCAATGTTCTTTTTGTTTTCGGCAAAATAATGCGTATATTTGTGACGTTAATTTTCAATTGTTTAAACTAATTGCCATGCAGTATCACGTAGTAACTTTTACACACACCAAAATTTTTGGTTGGGCCGTCTATCTTCACGCCCATGTCAAGTATCTGAAGAAACTCCTGAAGGAAGACAAGCTCCAGATTTCCGGTCCCGGCGTGGGCACCCCCGTGCGCAGCGCCCAGTTGGTCTTCAAAGTGACCGACCGTGCCGAACTTGACCAACTCGTCGCCGGCGACCCGTATTCCATCCACGGCCTGGTGGCCTCCTCCACCGTCAATCTGTGGGATGTCAAATTCGGCAGCATGCTCAAACCCTCTGTTCCGGACGCAGACGGCACCAAGTATTTCAGGGCAACCTATGAGTTCAAGGAGGGTACGGACACCTCCGCCGTGGAAGCCGAGCATGCAGCCTATGTGGAAAAACTGCTGAGCGAAAAGAAACTCCGCGCCTCCGGTCCGTACGTGAACAACTCTCTTGCCGGCTTGTCCATCCTTTCCGTAGCCGATGCCGTTGCCGCTGAGGCCATTGTGAAGGCCGACCCTTATGTGGAAAAACTGGCCGCCACCTGGCAAATCATCCAATGGGATCCCAAATTCGGAGATTTCAAATAGTCTGGCAGAACATATTTCTTGATAACAGAGACCAAAAAGATTCTTCACTTCGTTCAGAATGACAGGTTGGTGTCATTCTGAGGC
>CAJOMB010000005.1 GCA_905235615.1 uncultured Bacteroidales bacterium
GGACATCTGCTTCGTGACCACGGCCAAGACCGATGAAGACCGGGCGGAGCTGGCCAAGGGGGAAGATTACCTCATTCGGAAGTTCCGGGGCTATGTGCTGCGGGGCATCAAGTTCCCGTACTGCTTCATGGACAATCTCCTGATTCTTCATGAGGATAAGACCTTCCTTCACATGGTCACCGACTGGATTGCCCTGTATTGGGGCACGGAGCTCCGCATGACGATGAACGCCAAGTGGCAGGTCGGAAGCATTGCCGGCAAGTGCCCTGAGAAAGGGCCTTCCCGTTATTCTGACGGCTTCACCATTGTCGGGTACCGGATATTCAAGGATGGCCATATTAGAGCGAGCAAGATGGTAAAAGAAGACATCAAGCGGAAGATCCGGAAGGGCCTCAAGATGGGGCTAACCTATGACCAGATCCGGGGGGCCATTTCATCCCAGCTGGGCACCATGGTTCACGCAGATTCTATCAACTTCATAAACACATATCACATGGAAAAGAGAGAACGTTTGGGCGCAAAAATCAACAAGCGCAAAAGTCAATGCCCATTTGACATTTCCCACGCTCAGCAGCGGCGTTTTGAAAGCCTCCTGTTCGACCCGGAAAAGGAATCCAATGAAGAGGACTTCCTGATGGAACTGAGGGAATACAAGGTCATTGATTCCATCAAGGAGTTCAATGATGACGGTTCCCCGAAGAAATGCCTTGCCATCCTGTTCGAATGGAAGGGGAAGGAATTCTCCTACCAGAATGAGAAAGGGAAAGACGTGCTTGTTGAGCCCGGCCAGGTCTATTATGCCTATACCGGCTCCAAGGTCCTGATTGAACAGACTGAGACGGAGTTTAATGAGGAAGACCTGCCGGCGGACACGGTCATCCAGGTGGCCGTAAACCAACGCAAGAAAAAGTTTTACAAATTCACGTAGAATATGAAGAAAGTCTATTTGAACCCGCAGCGCCCCACTCATTACGATGGGGCGCATTTTATTGTGTATCTCAATGCCCGCCCGGCCCAGTACCAGGCGGATGAGGACTCTGAACCCGTGGACGGTGTGGAATACACCGGGACCATGGAGGATGGCGGCACCCTCATCGAGTGTGATGAATGGAACCGCGATAAGCTGATCGACGGCATTATCCGGACCAAGTATCTCCAGACCGAAGAGGACGCCATCAAAACTCACCAGATTCAGCTGCTCCAGGCGAAAGCCGGGCTGGAGGAAGGAGTACTTTCCGAAGAAAAGCAGGCTGAGTATATGCAGGAATGGGCCGACTTCCAGGCCTTCCGTCAGGAGGCTATCGCCCTTGTGAACTCCTGGGATAACTGGGAATAACCGCCAAATGTGTTGTTTATGAAGCACGACATCGCGCCCCTTGTGGCATTCATCAAATCCTGGGAGGGCGGATACGCCAATGTCCCGGGCGATAAGGGCGGCCCCACCAACCAAGGAATCACCCTTGCAACTTTCCAGTCTGTGTATGGCCAGGAAAAAACCGTAGAAGACTTAAAACGCTTGACGGATCAACAGTGGGAATACATATTCCGCACGAGGTTCTGGGACCGCTGGAAGGCAGACCAGATTAATGACACCAGTGTTGCGTTCTTTCTGGTCGGCTGGGTTTGGGGGTCCGGCATCTGGGGCATCAAGAATCCGCAGAAAGTGCTTGGCGTCCCCGTTGACGGGGTTGTCGGCCCCAAGACCATTGCGGCCATCAACGCCCGCAACGGCCGGGAACTTTTTGATGCCTTGAAAGCAGAGAAAAGAGCCTATCTGGAAAGGATTTGTGTCAGCACCCCCACTAACAGGAAGTTCCTGAAAGGATGGCTCAGAAGGCTCGACTCTGTGAACTACGGGGCCTTGACACTGAATACCGGAAGGGTCATAACCTTCTGATGTACCTTCGCCCTTCCGGGGTGGGCATGAAAAAAGCCCCCGGATATGTAAAAAGAGTCTCACCTACAATTTACACAAGTGGCATCACGCCAGCACCGAGGGCTAAGGGTCCCTTTGCTGAGCGTGATGCCATCGTATATGTAGGTGAGACATGACAAAGGTACGAAATAATTTGAAAACGTTTATCTCTTTTGCCTTATGAATAAGTATTATCAAATGATGGAAAAGATCCTGCATGAAGGGAAGATGCAGGAAAACAAGAAAGGAGCCATCAAATACCTCCTTGACCAACAGCTTTCCCTTACCCCGGCTGATCTTCTGGACATCTTTGAAGGCCATCCAATCGCCCGGAAGAAACTCAAGAATGAGCTTGCCCTATTCATGCAAGGGGAGCGGAATGTTGAGAAATATCGGGAGGTGGGCATCCAGTGGTGGGATTACTGTGGGTCTATCCTCGTGAATAGTTACCCGACCTATTTTGAGAAGCTGCCGCCTCTGGTGGCCAAGATTAACAGAGAGAAGAGGAACAGCAAGAACTATGTTCTGTTCCTGGGGGCTACCGGGGTTGAAAGCAATCAGGCCCCCTGCCTGAGCCTGATCCAGTTCCAGATTGATGAAGGGCAACTGGTCCTATCCGCATATCAGCGGTCATCTGATGCGAACCTGGGGCTGCCGGCAGACATCTACCACCTCTATCTGATTGCCAAACAGATTGACTTGCCCCTTAAGACAATCACCCTGACACTGGGGAACGTCCACATCTACCAAACCAACTTGGAACGGACCAAGGCCCTCCTGGCCGGGGAAGAGGATGTGAAGTTTGAGCTGAATGTGTAAGACCTTCAAAGGGTGTTCAAATGCCGGTTAAAGACATGAGAACACCCTTTGTGTGTGGGAAACATTTGGCACGTTTCGTTTTTGGGAGGCCGTGGCACGTTTCGTTTTAGGAATGGGCACGATTCGTTTGCGTGATTATAGATGACAAAGACATTCTCTACCGGGTATTCCACATGGACAAGGACGCCTTTGATATGCTGGGCTTTGAAATTCAGGCCGATTACAATGCTCCGGTGAACAATACCGCCTGGTTCGGGGAATCGGCCTTTGCCACCACCGGATTCACCGAGGAGATGAGATTGAGACGCTGCGCCAGCGGATGGGGAACTGCGAGAACATGGGCGGGGTCATGGCCGATTTCCCCGTGTCGCTCAGCAATATGGGCACAAAAGAGGACATGATTGTTCTTGTTGGAAATATGCGGGTGACATACCCATATACTTACGGTATCCTGATGGAAATCAACGGCAATCATGAGGAGGCTCGGAAGCAGATTAGGGAGACCTATGAAGCCTGGAAAAAGGACAATATGGTCTATTACGAACTGGCCGACGGCTTTCTGACGGAGTTCTATGAAACGGCGCTGAGGCCGGCGCGGAACAACATGCGTCTGATGGAAATGTTCATGCTGCTGGCATTGTTGCTAGCGCTCCTGGACCTTCTGGCCATGAGTACGTATTATGCCGATGAAAAGAGCCACGACATTGCTGTCCGGAAGGTCTTCGGTGGCACGGTGGACACGGAGGCGTGGCGCTCGATCCGTGACTATATGATACTCGTCGGCATCGCCTGCATCATCGGCATTCCGGCAGCCGTTTATGCGGCCCGGGAATACCTGAAAGACTTTATTGACCGGCTGGAGGGCTATGGGTGGATATTCGTGTTGGCGGTACTGCTCTCTGGCCTTATTGCCTTTGTCTCCGTCATCTGGCAGGTGCTCAAGGCCGCCCGCACCAATCCCGCAACGGAACTCAAAAAGGAATAATATCACGTTTCGCTTCGCAGCGCTTGGAGGGACACTCTTCATCGAAGATTGTTTCAAACAGGCGGTGCAGATGCGCCTCGTCCTTGATGATTTCCCGCAGCCGGGCCAGCGGCGCTTCATTGGGAGAGCCCGGAATCAGCAGATGCAGGTAGCCGCCCTCTGCATATTTTTCATGCAGATGTTCCAGGGTGCGCTGCCACTGGCCTTCCTTGTCCAGCTCCGGATAGTGTGACAAACCGTATTGAACCGTTCTGCGGATAATGGTTTCCGGGACAATCATGCGGTCGGCTTCGGCCACCAGGGCACCGTAGATACTCCGCGGAGGCGTCGTGGCGGAGGCGCGGTGGTCTTCCGCCGCCTGGGCGATGGTCTCCACCTGCTCCGGCGTGAACCATCGGCACAGCTCGGCATCGGCCCGGATGATGCGCCCGCTTTCCAGGTGATGCGTCTTCCTTTCCACGGCCAGGCCCAGGTCATGGCAGGCCGCCGCCGTCAGGAGCATTTCTTCATTGATGTCATACGACTTCCCCATGGACAGCGCCCGGTCGATGACCGCCAGCGCATGATCTTCCCGGTGGGCCTTGTCAAAGGCCGCATACTTGGGAATGACTTCCGTGTAAATGTAGTTATGCAGGCTTTCTCTTATCATCTGCCGGTGAAAGAATTCATCTTGTAAAGATACACATTTTTCCAAAAATTTTTTTACCAGCGAAAAAAAGTGTAATTTTGGCTCTTGATGAATGATCAGGTAATCATAGAGACGGAGAGACTGAGGTTCCGGCCTTGGGCCGATGCGGACGCCCCCGTTCTCTTCCGCTATGCGTCAGACCCGGATGTGGGCATCCGGGCCGGATGGGCTCCCCACCAGAGTGTGGGGGAGAGCCTCCGCATTATCCGGGACGTGTTCTCCAACGGGCGCACCTGGGCGCTGGAACTCAAGGAAAGCGGAGAGCCCGTCGGCTGCATGAGCTATTATGTCCAGAGGGACAGCAACATTTCCATCGGCCGGAAAGACGCGGAACTGGGCTATTGGATTGCCAAGCCGTACTGGAACCAGGGTTTGTGTACGGAAGCGCTGCAAGCCATGTGCGACTGGTGTTTTTCCCGCAAAGGCTTCCATACGCTCTGGTGCGATTTCTTTGTGGACAACCTCGCCTCCGGCCGCGTGATGGAGAAATGCGGCTTCAAGGACACGGGGAAAGTCAACTGGTGCAATCACCTGTACCGCGGAGATGAGCGGCCGGTCAAAATCATGAAACTGCATGCGTCCATGTTTGCCGGGATCCGGGACATTTTCGTATCTTTGCGCCCATGAACGAGAAGCTTTTGAAATATGCCATAGCCGCAGTGGCTGTATCGGCCCTGCTTTCCTGCTCCAAAGTGGTGAATAACTGGGTGTACGTGAAGGCCGATGTCTCCGGCTTCCCTTCGGAGGCGGACAGCCTGATGGGGGTGGTCATGGCGGGGAACCTGGAAAAGGCCGCCTACGATGCCCTGGGGGAAACGCCCTATGAACTGGTGTATGACCGTGCCTCCACCCTGGAATCCATGAAGAAAGCCGCCGACGCCTATTACGAGGAAGTAAAGGATACGGTGACCTTCGAATACACGCTCACGCTGAACAAAATCCTTTCCACTGTGTCGTCGGACGGCAAAAAGGTGAAGGAAGCCCTGAACACCTATATTTTCAATTAGGGATTATTTTTTCCGGCTTTTTCCGTATCTTTGCAACCTATGCAAGCAGAAAGTCTTCCGGAGAGGAACTGGTACGCCATAAAAGTCTTCTTCAACAAGGTTTTCCGAATGGAGGATATCCTTTCGGACAAGGACCTTGAGACCTATCTGCCCGTGCAGAAAATCCAGTTGAAGGGGAGGGAGCACATGCTGGCCGCCCGGAGACTGGCTCAGGTGGACGATTATCACCGGAGAGATGCCCGCTACATTCAGGAAGGCCCCGTCATCTACGAGCGCCGCCCTCTTGTGACCTCCCTCATTTTTGTAAAAGCCTCCTCCGAGGAGATTCTGCAGGTGTCCATCAGTCTCAGGGACGAGCAGATCATGGGCCGCTCGCTGGGCTTTGTGTACAAGACGGCCGATTGGAAGGAATTCGCCTCCATCCCCCAGAAGCAGATGGAATCCTTCCGCCTGGTGGTGGAATCCGGCCAGAGCGGGCTGGATTTCTATTCGGCCGATGCCTTCGAACTCAAGGAGGGAGACAAGGTAAAAGTGCTGGAAGGCCCTCTCGCCGGGGCCGAAGGCTATATCAAACGAATCAAGAAGAACCGCCGCCTGCTTGTGTGCATAGAAGGGGTGATCGCAGTGGCTACATCCTACATCCCGGAAAAGTATTTGGAAAGAATTGGTACAGAATAGATGCCCGCAGAAGGAAACATAGTAATCCGTCACGCCAGGGTGAACAACCTCAAGGACATTACGGTGGAAATCCCCCGTAACAAGCTGGTGGTGATAACCGGCGTGTCCGGCAGCGGCAAGAGCTCCCTGGCTTTCGACACCCTTTTTGCAGAGGGACAGCGCCGCTTTGCGGAAAGCCTGTCCTCCTATGCCCGGCAGTTCCTGGGCCGGATGTCCAAACCTGACGTAGAGTCCATAGACGGCATTCCGCCGGCCATCGCCATTGAGCAGAAGGTGAACATTCGCAACCCCCGGAGCACCGTGGCCACCACTACGGAGATTTACGACTACCTGCGGCTGCTTTTCGCCCGCGTGGGCAGGACATATTCCCCCGTGAGCGGGGAGGAGGTGAAGGCCCATGGCGTGAAGGATGTGATGGCCGTCATTGACGACGGGAAGCCCCATGCCCTGTATATTCTGGCCTTTTTGGACTGGGACAAGCGGGAAGACAAGGTGGAGCTGATGCTCTCCCTCAAGGAAGAGGGCTACGGACGTCTTTTCTCTGTGGCCGATGGCACCATCCTCCCCATTGAAGATGTCCTGAAAATGGACGGAAAATATCCCGAAGACCTCTGGCTCCTGGTGGACCGCGTGAAAACCGGCGGAGACCTGGATCAGGACCTCCGCACCCGCCTGAGTGCCTCCATCCAGGCCGCCTTTGACAAGGGCCATGGAGACATGGCCCTGTGGAGCTTAGAGGCAGAGACCCTTCCCTCCGCGTCGCTTCGCGACCCTGTACGGGCAAATGCTCCGGGAAGGGTCTCTGCCTCCAGACTTCAGCGATTTTCCTCCCGCTTTGAGAAGGACGGGCTGGTGTTCCGGCATCCGGACGAGTACCTCTTCAGTTTTAACTCGCCGCTCGGGGCCTGCCCCGTATGCGGCGGCCTGGGCAAGATTGTGGGTGTGAGCGAAGACCTGGTGGTTCCGGACAAGACCAAGAGCATCTACGACGGGGCCATCGCCTGCTGGCGGGGAGAGAAGATGAGCTGGTTCAAAGACCTGGTTGTCAAGAACTCCGAGAAATACGGCATCCCCATCTTCGAGCCTTACTGCAAACTCACGGATGAGCAGAAGCGCATCCTCTGGGACTCCCGTGCCACCCTGGGAGACGAGAGCACCATCTGCGGCATCAACGAGTTCTTCGAGTGGGTGGAAGCCAACCGCTACAAGATACAGTACAAGTACATGCTCAGCCGCTACAGTGGCCGTACCACCTGCCACTCCTGCGGCGGCAGCCGCCTGAGGAAGGAAGCCCTCTGGGTGAAGGTGGGAGGAAAGACCATCCACGAGCTCCTGTCCATGACAGTGGAAGATCTCCTGCAATGGATAGATTCTTCGCTCACGCTCAGAATGACAGAAACGGATCGGGCCATTGCCGGCAAGACCGTCGAGGAAATCCGGTACCGGCTCCAGTGCATCGAAGACGTGGGCTTAGGCTACCTGACCCTCAGCCGGACCATGAACACCCTCTCCGGCGGAGAGAGCCAGCGGGTGAATCTGGTGACGGCTCTCGGCAGCTCGTTGGTGGGGTCCATGTATATCCTGGACGAGCCTTCCATCGGCCTGCATCCCCGGGACACCGAGCGGCTCATTGCGGTGCTCAGGCGCCTTAGGGACATAGGCAACACCGTGGTGGTGGTAGAGCACGACCCGGAGATTATCCGGGCGGCTGACTGTCTCATAGACCTGGGACCCAGGGCCGGGGAAAACGGGGGAGAGGTGGTGTTTCAGGGTGTGCCTGACGGTGTCATGGCCGACAGCGATCGGCCATCCCTGACGCTGCAGTACCTCTCTGGCATCTGCAAGCCTTATGTGCGGGAGAAGAGGCCCTGGCACTACAGCATTACCGTGGAAGGGGCCATGCAGAACAACCTCAAGGACATTGACGTCCAGTTCCCCCTGAACGCCTTCACCGTCGTGAGCGGCGTGTCCGGCAGCGGCAAAAGTTCGCTGGTGGGGGATATCCTGTATCCGGCGCTCCATCGGCGCCTCAACGAGACGGGAGACCTCCCCGGCACCTTCAAAGGCCTGAGCGGAGACCTTAGCCGCATCTCAAGGGTGGAATACGTGGACCAGAATCCCATCGGCAAGAGCAGCCGCTCCAACGCGGTCACCTATCTGAAGATTTACGACGATATCCGCAAACTCCTTTCCGAGCAGCAGTATGCCCGCATCAACGGGTACACTCCGTCCTATTTCTCTTTCAATCAGGACGGTGGCCGATGCCCGGAATGCCAGGGAGACGGCTTCGTGAAGATTGGCATGCAGTTCATGGCCGATGTCACGATGGTGTGCGAAAGCTGCGGCGGCAAGCGCTTCAAACCGGATATCCTGGAGGTGCGCTACCAAGGCCTGAATGTGGACGACATCCTGAATCTGAGCGTGGAAGGGGCCATTGCGTTCTTCTGCGCCCAGAAGGATGAAGCGGCCCGCACCATTGCCGCCAAGCTGCAGCCGCTGGTGGACGTGGGCCTGGGCTATATCAAACTGGGGCAGCCGTCCAGCACCCTCTCCGGCGGAGAGAGCCAGCGTATCAAGCTGGCCTATTTCCTCTCGCTGGCCTCCGGCAGCCGGGAGAAGATTCTCTTCCTTTTTGATGAACCCACCACGGGCCTCCATTTCTACGATGTGGAGAAGCTTCTGAAGGCCTTTGACGTGCTGCTCTCCAAGGGGCACACCGTCATAGTGGTGGAACACAACGTGGACGTAATCCGCAGTGCGGACTGGGTGATAGACCTGGGTCCCGATGCCGGCGCCCGGGGTGGGGAAGTGGTGTTTGCCGGTACGCCGGAAGACCTTGTCAAACAGGGTAAAACCTTTACAGCCAAGTATCTATGAAAAGGATAGCCGCACTTACCATGGTCCGAAACGACGACTTCTACCTTCGCAAGTGGGTGGAATACTATGGCCGGGAACTGGGAGGGAAGGAAAACCTCTATATCTTTTATGACGGCCTGGACCAGCAGGTGGCACCTTTCTGCGAGGGGACGCATGCGCAGGCGGTGGAGAAGATTGGGACGCAGGTGGTATCGGCCGAAAAAGGGAGGCTCAGATTCCTTTCCGAGAAGGCGGCGGAGCTGCTGGCCGACGGCTATGACCTGGTCATCGGCGTAGATGCCGACGAATTTGTGGTGGTGGACCCCAAACTGGGTAAGACGCTGTGGGAATACTTGAGCGGGCTTCGGGTGAAGGGGTCGGCATCGGCCCTTGGACTGGATTTTGGCCAGAAACTGGGCGAAGAGCCGGACATTACGGAAGAGTTGCCTTTCCTGCAGCAACGGCATTATGCCCAGATTGGGACACGTTACACCAAGCCCTCCATCTTGGCGGCGCCCCTTGCCTGGGGCAGCGGCTTTCATCGGATAAAAGGACATAACTTCCATATAGCCAAGGATTTGTATCTTTTCCACTTTGGCTATTTCGACATGAAACGCATGCAGGACCGTTTTCAGGACCAGGACCGCCTGGCCCAGGGCTGGGGCCGGCACATGCAGAAGCGCTCCCGCGCCATCCGCTTGGTGACGGAACGGAAAGCCCGGGACTTTGACCGCTGGACGCGCCGGGCCCGCTGCATGCAGACACTTCTGAGGCCACCCTATGCCTGGAACAAGCCCGGGATGCTGGGGCTCAAATGGGTGGTCAGGATTCCGGAACGGTTTTGGAATATCGTATAAGGTAATCGGCAAAGGAGCCGGGAACTACTTTCTCCAGGTCCCGGTAACTGGTTTTCTGATAGAAAAATCCCTCCTGCGTGGCCTTCCGGAATACTTCCGGGTCCCAGGGGTGGTCTTTGTATTCGTACAGGTAGAGGTGCGTGGGGTACTGGTCCAGATGCGGGAAACGGTCAAAATACGCCCGGGCTTCCGGCACCTCTTGAACCAGGGTGCGGAACATCACCTGGTGCATGAAATAATCCACCCTGCGCTCTTCGTGCAGCCAGTAGTCCAGGATCATGGCTCTCCAGGCTTCCAGGAGATAGGAGCCCTTGCGGGCGCGGATGAAGCAGTTCTGGATATAGCTGTAGTTGCCGTGAATCTTGGCGCCGGCCATGAATACGAAGAAATCCTGCTCCCGGATGTATTCCGGAATGGGGCCGGTGACAAAACAGGTGGAATCCAGCCAATAACCTCCGTAGGTGTGCAGCAGCTCCACGCGGCAGATGTCGGCATAATGGGCGGGCTTGATTTTTCCGGCCCGGTATTTTTCCTCTATGGCTTCCGGGAGGGAAATGTAGTCATGCAGGGTTTCTGCGTCTATGACCACCAGTTCCTGCGTACAGTGCTCCCGGATGCTTTTGAAGCAGGATTGGACGATGGGCGGCGCCTGCTGTTCCCCTTGCAGCCAGAGGGTGAAGATTTTCTCTTCCGTGTTTTCAGTACAGGGAGCGGGCTTCACGGAGCGGGCGGCGGGCAGCCAGTTCCTCTTCATATAGGCCGTGAGGATGCGGCCAAAGGCGGCGCAGCGGCGCTCCCGATGCTTCTCTTCCCCGTCCCAAAGCGGGTTGAGGATGTGCCCGAACAGCAGTAATCGGGCACGTACCCGGCCGACGGGCGTTCTCTTGGAGGCCAGCTTGTGCTCGAAGGGCTGCAGAAACTCCTGCTCCCATTTGGCTTTGATGGCCGATGATGCCGTGGCATAGGCCTCTTTGGCAGCGGCGATGGCGGTAACCAAGCTCCGGATTTTGTATTCTTCCCTTGAGGAGAGAATGTAACTTCCCGGATTGGGATAGTAGTAGTAGAGCGGTAGGCGGGTGAGCGTGGTTTTTTTGACGCTCAGGAGCACCCGGCTCCACCAGGGGAAGTCTTCGTAAATGATGCCGGGAATGAAGCTGATGCCCTCCAGAACCTCCTTTTTGTACAGGCATCGCCAGGGCTGGCAATGTCGCGTGGCCAGCGGGTCTTCGTGTTTTGACCGCTCGGTGGCATGGTCAAAGATATTTTCGGTAGTGGCCGATTCAAAATCTCCGATGGCCGGAAAGCGGATGCTGCGCGGGTCTCGCAGATGAAGGGCATGACGTATCATCAGGCGGGTGCGCCAGGCATGGTCGTAGGTGAAGCTGACCAGGTCGCTTCCGTTCCTGTGCGCCAGTTCCAGGCAGATTTCCAGGGCCTGCGGATGCAGGAAATCGTCACTGTCAACAAAAAGGACATATTGCCCCCGGCTTTCCTCCAAGGCTCGGTTCCGGGCGCTGCTTACTCCTGCGTTGGCCTGGTGGATGGCACGGATGCGTCCGTCCCGGGCCGCATAGGCATCCAGGATGGCGGCCGTGGCATCCGTACTGCCGTCGTTGACGCAGACGGCTTCCCAGTCCTGAAAAGACTGGGCCAGCAGGCTGTCCAAGCAACGCGGCAGGTAAGTCTGCCCATTGTAGCAGGGAATGATGATGGAAATCTCAGGCATGTTTCTTTTTGACAAGTTCTCTGAAAAGGGCATCCCAGCGGGGCATAATCAGCTCTTCCGTAAAGTCTTTGGCCTTTTCCCGGCTTCTTTCTCCCATCTTTTTCCTCAGCTCGGGATGGTCCATAAGCTTTTCCACCTTTGCTATCCATTCTTGGGAATCGTCGGGATCGGCCGTAAAGCCGTCCACGCCGTCCCGGATGAATTCTCCCGGTCCGCAGGGGCAGCGGAAGGCCACGCAGGGGAGCCCCAGTGAAGCGCACTCTGCCAGAACCAGCGGGAATCCTTCGTAAAGGGAAGTCATCAGATAGATGGAACTGCCCAACATCTCTTCCCGGATCTGGATAGATGCCGGGTGAATCCGGACCGACTCCTGCAAGCCCAGCCGGGCAATCTGCTTTTCTGTCTTTTTCTTCTCTTTTCCGTTTCCATACAGGTCCAGCACCCATTCGGGATGGCGGGAATACAGTTGGCCCCAGAGCGCAATCATCCGGGAATAATTCTTCTGGGACTCGAATCGGCCGCCACTGATGCAGCGCTTGGCTTCCCATGCTGCGCAGAGGCCGTCTTCCTGAATAAAAGTGCTGGGATTATAGATTTGAACAGTGTTGGGACAGAAGGGCTCCCATGCCTTTTTATCTTCCCGGGTAAGCACCACAAAACAGTCCAGCCGGCTCACGGCTTTCTCCATCCGGTGCATCCGCCCCGTTTTCTTCCGGATGCGGAACATCTCATGGCAGAAGTGGAACTCGCTCATGACAACGATGCCGGGATAGCGTTCCTTCAGTTTTCCCATCGTGAGGAGGTGAAGGTCAATGATGATGTCCGGTTTTTCCGCCTTCACCACGGCATCCAGTTTCCTCAGGTACAGGGGAACCTGGACGGGAAGGCGGAGGAAACAGTTGATATCCAGCAGTTTTACCCTGGAATCCAGGGGAAAGAAGGTGGGCCGTCCTTTCTGGTGGTTGGTGACAAACACAATCTCATGCCCATAGTCGCTTACCAGCCGGTTGGCTTTGAGGATGAGAATCCTTTCCATGCCTCCGGCATTGTACAGTGTATCTATGAGGTAGAGTATTTTCATTGCTCGTACAAAGATAATACAACTGCCCCCGAAAAGCAAGGGCTTACTCCATCCCGCCCTGGTCCACCCGCCAGCTCTCTTCCGACAGGCCGTCGCCGGTGGGCTGCACGGTAATCCGGTACCAGCTGTTCCGCCTGACATCGAAGTTATTGCGGTTTTCTCCGAGGTAAAAGCGGTAGATGAGGCTCTCTCCCACGCGGGTGCTGTGCTCCGGGGAATGGTATTCGGCCTTGATCTGAATGTAAGAGCAGATTTCCTCGTATCGGCCGTCCATAAACACCTTCCCGCTGTCCGTAAGTACGTTGTCCAACAGGTCTCCCTGGCAGTTTTCCAGCAGGTACACGCTCACGCTCCGGCTCAGCTTGCCGTCCACGCTCTCGTTGAGGGCGCTCACCTGGTTCCCCGTCTTGCCGTAGCCGATGGTGAAGGTCTCCTGTTTCCCGCTCACGCGGCTGGGGCCGATAATCCGGGCCGATGAAGGACAGGCGCCCACCTGCACGTCCGTCACCCTGAACTGGATGTCCGAGTGGAGCCGGCTGCGGTCTATCGCAAGCTCCACCCGGGCCATCAGGCGCTCCAAGGGCACCTCCAGTACCCCGTCGTCTCCAACAGTGACTTCCTGGACGAAGGCCACCATGGGGATGCCCTGGGTGAATTCGTCCGGATAGGCCAGGTGGTAGCGGTAGCTCCGGGCCTCCTCCAAGCTGCGGAAGGGAAGTTCGTAGCCCAGGTTGGCCGCAGCCAGAACGGTGTAAGGCACGTCTTTGAGCAGGGTGGTCTGGTATTCCACCCTCCCGTTCACCAGTCTCAGGGACCGGGCGGGAACATAAACCCGTTCTTCCAGCACCCCGAAGGCGTTGAAGATGTAAAGGTTGAAGTCGGTGACTTTAACATCGTCCGGATCGCCTGCACGGGTTGGGGTCAGGGCCGATGGGGTCAGGATAACACGCAAGGGAACATAAGGAGAAGGCTCCTGCGTGCAGGCAACCGGAACGATGAGTAGCAGCAGTAAGTATGAAAGGTATTTTCTCATATCAGTAAGTGACAGTATAGGCTTCGGGAAGGTCCCAGGGAAGCAGGTTGGTCTGCACCAGTACGGCGCCGCTTTCCGTGGGAATGTCCGGGTCCGGGGAGCCCATGCGTCGCAGCGTCAGGCGAAGGTCGTACACCCGGCCTGGGGCCAGGTCCGGAATTTCGACGGGGTAGTAACACGGTACGCCGTCCAACAAGCCTTCCAGCACAAGCCGGGTCCGGGGAATGGAGACTCCTGTGGCCGGATTGGCGTAACAGTAAAAGGACATGGGGAAGGCGGAGGAACCCTCTTTCAGCATCCATTCCGGGTGGGGGAGGGCTTCCGTGGCCAGGCTGTCTATTCTCCCGGAATTAATCCAGGAGACGGGGTGTCCGCCTTCCGGTCCTATGGGTTTGTATTCGGTGGCGGCATAAGTCAGATAAATGCGCTCACATTCGAAGCTTTTTCCTGCATAGGGCCTGCCGGTGAAATCGGCCTTCAGGGAACTCAGGCGCACTTCCGTGAGCATGGGAAGGAGGTTGAGCTGGGTAAGGCGCGAGGCCCCGTCTTCTACAAGCGCTTCCGCCACCAGATGGGGGCTGGCGAAGTCTTCTTCCTCTATCCGCCAGGTTTTCTTGCAGATGCTGCCGTAGTTCCGGATGTCCAACCAGGAGTCCGTCACCCCGGCCTGGGCCGACAATACCACCACCCGCTTGGCCCCCGGTCCGGACAGGCCGTAATGCCGGCTCTCTCCCTGAAGGTCTGTGAGTTGTTGATACGAGTCCAGTTTCTGGGCCCCGCCGGTCTCGAAAAAGAAAAGGTCTATGGCCTGAGGAGTTGGATTTTTGGTCCATTTTATATAAATTCGCGTTTCAGTAGGGTATTCAGGAGATTCTGAATAGCGCTTACACGAAGAAAAAAAGGCCGGAACCTGCAGGAAAGCAGAAATGATTGCTACAGAGGCGCAGCAGGCGTGTAAATGCCGGTAGAGAAGGTTTGGTACGGTGAATAAAGTCCGGCCTGTGGGTTTTCTTCGTGACATGGTTTCGGTTTTTTGTTGTGGGCAAAGCTACAACAGGGCCGGCCATAAAAGCAAGCATCGTAAAAAAGATATTTCTGTTTGCGATGGTTTTGGAGAAATTTTTTATGTTTTAACCGAAAAATCGGTTGAAAAAATATTTTTTCTTATGATTTTTGGACGTCTCTTCTTTCCCATGCGGGAGCTGCTGCCCATCCTGGAGCGGCAGGCTTCACTGCTTTCTTCCAGTACCGAACTTCTGAGCGCCATGCTCGAATCCCAGGACCCCGCGCGCTGGAAACAGCTTTACTCGGAAATCCGCAGCAATGAACACAAGGGAGACGCCATGCTCACGGAGTTCCGCGAGCAGTCGGCCCGCCTGCCGCTCAGCTCCGGTGTCCGCCGGGAGCTCACGACCATCTCCATGGCCATAGAGGACTGCCTGGATGTGGTGAAGGATGCCGCCAACGCCCTGTCCATCTACAATCCGGCCAAGATTGATTCCCAGCTTCAGGAACTCTCCCGGATCATCCTGGAGGAGGCCCGGGCTCTGGGTGACATTTTCCCTCGTTTGTCGGACATGCACAAGAGCGCTTCCGCCATCATCCTCCTGGCCGATCGTGTCAAAGAGCTGGAGCACGATGCCGACGAAGCCTATGAAGAGTATATCGGCCATATCTTCTCCGCAGAGCCGGATCTCCGCGAAATGACCAAGTACAAGAACCTGGCGGAATTATACGAAAAGGCCACGGACTCCGAAAAGCACGTGGCCGATTGTGTAAGGATTCTTCTGATGCGTTACGTCCGCTAACCTCCGAAATTATCGTAGAGGATGCTCTCGGGAGCTACTCCCAAGGAGTCTAACAGCTCGTTCACGCACTTGACCATCATAGGCGGACCGCACATGAAATACTTGATGTCCTCGGGGGCCTCGTGGTCCTTGAGGTAGGTTTCGTACATCACGTTGTGCACAAAGCCGGGGGTGTACTTCACGCCGGCGGCATCGGCTGCCGGATCCGGACGATCCAGGGCCAGGGTGAAGTGGAAGTTCGGGAATTCCTTCTCGATTTCCGCGAAGTCCTCCAAGTAGAAGGCTTCCACCAGGGCGCGGGCGCCGTAGAAGAAGCGCACGGGCTTCTTGGTCTTGAGCGTCTTGAACAGGTGCATGATGTGGCTGCGGAGCGGAGCCATGCCGGCGCCGCCGCCCACGAAGATGTATTCCTGGGTGTCAGGGTCGTCTTTCGGGAGCAGGAACTCACCGTAAGGGCCGGAAATCATCACCTTGTCCCCGGGTTTGCGGGAGAACACATAGGTGGAGGCGATTCCCGGAGGAACACCGGGCACGAACTTGAATACGCCCTTGGGCTGGGTGCGGTCGAACGGAGGCGTAGCAATACGCACGTTGAGCTTGATGAGGTCTTTCTCGGCCGGATACGAGGCCATGGAATAGGCACGGATGGTGGGAACGGTGTTCTTGTACTTCAGGGAAGTGATACCGTACTTTTCCCAGTCGCCGATGTATTCGGGACCCACGTTCATGTCGGCAAAATCGGCCTCATATTCGGGGATGTCGATCTGGATGTACTCACCGGACTTGAAGTCGATGTGCTCGCCCTCGGGCAGGCGCACGGTGAATTCCTTGATGAAGGTGGCCACGTTGTCGTTGGAGATGACCTCGCACTCGAGTTTCTTCACGCTGAGGGCGCTCTCCGGGACGGCAATCTGGATATTGTCTTTCACCTTCACCTGGCAGCCCAGACGCCAGCCTTCCTTGATCTGCTTGCGGGAGAAGAAGCCCGTTTCCGTGGGAAGGATGGTTCCGCCGCCTTCGATTACCTGAAGCTTGCACTGGCCGCAGTTGGCCTTGCCGCCGCAGGCGGAGGGGAGGAAGATGCCGTTGTCAGCCAGGGTGTGCATCACGTCACCGCCGGGCGTCACTTCCAGTTCCTTGGTTCCGTTGTTGATGTTGATCTTGACGGTGCCGGAAGGGGTGAGGGCGGTCTTGATCCAAAGGAGCAGGGCAACCAGTACGAGGGTTACCACCGTAATGACCAGGATAGAGAATATAATTGTATTTCCCATAATCTTTCCCTCCTACAGCGCTATTCCCATGAAGGTCATGAAGGCGATGCCCATCAGACCCACGGTGATGAAAGTGATACCCAGGCCCTTAAGGGCGGCAGGGACATTGGAGTAGGCCATCTTTTCACGGATGGCGGCCAGGGATACGATGGCCAGGAACCAGCCAAGGCCGCTTCCCAAGGCGTAAACGGTGGCTTCACCAATGTTCAGGAAGTCTTTCTGCTGCATGAACAGGGAGCCGCCCAGAATGGCGCAGTTCACGGCAATCAGGGGCAGGAAGATACCCAGGGCCGAATACAGCTCCGGGGAGAACTTCTCCACCACCATTTCCACTATCTGCACGATGGCGGCAATCACCGCAATGAACACGATGAAGCTCAGGAAACTCAGGTCCACACCCTCGATGAGGGCGTCCGGAGCCAGCACATAGGTGTTGAGCAGGTAGTTGATGGGGAGCGTGACAAGCAGCACGAAGATAACCGCGACACCCAGGCCTGCAGCTGTCTTCACATTCTTCGATACCGCCAGGAATGAGCACATTCCCAGGAAGTAAGCGAAGATCATGTTGTCCACAAAGATGGACTTTACGAATAAGCTAAGATATTCCATAGGGCGTCAGGATTATTTCTCTTGCAAGTCTTTCTGGATGGAACGCTGCACCCACACGATGCATCCCAGGAGGATGAGGGCGAAGGGCGGCAGGATCACCAGGTTGTTGGGGACATAGCCGAAGCGGTTCAGGATGTCGAAGCCGAAGAGGGTTCCGCTGCCCAGAAGCTCGCGGAAGAAGGCTACGACAAGGAGAATGAGCCCATAGCCGGCACCGTTGGCAACGCCGTCCAGGAAGCTGGGCCAGGGCTTGTTGCCCAGGGCGAAAGCCTCGATGCGGCCCATCACGATACAGTTGGTGATGATAAGGCCGATATACACGGACAGCTGCTTGTCAATGGCGTAGGTGGCTTCGAAGGACTTGAGAATCTGGTCCACGAGGATGACCATCATGGCCACCACCACCAGCTGGACGATGATACGAACCCGGCCCGGAATGGTGTTGCGGAGCAGGGACAGGATAAGGCTGGAAATGCCCGTAACCACAATCACGGAGAGGGCCATCACCAGGGCTCCCTTCAGGGTAACGGTAACCGCTAAGGAAGAGCAGATGCCCAGCACCAGGACGGTAATGGGGTTACCTTTGAATATGGGATTCAGAATGGTTTCTTTCAGTTTTGCATCCATAGCTTAGTCCTCCTTTTGTTCTTCTTTTCCCCCGCAGCAGCCTTTTTCGCAAGCCTTCTGGTTTTTAAGGAAGTACTTGGCATAGGCGGCCAGCCAGGTGTCGATGGCGGCATCCAGGCCCTGGGACGTCATGGTGGCGCCGGAGATGGCATCCACCTTGTTGTCGGCGACGGATTTTCCTTCGGCGTCCTTGGGGGCGCCGCCTTTCACGATGTCAAAGACATTCGTTTGGGAGAAATCGGCGGCTTCGCCCGTGAACTCGGCCTGGAAGGAAGGGTCGTCCTTGATCTTGGCACCCAGGCCGGCGGTCTCGGACTCGTGGTCGAAATAGGCTCCGCCGATGGTCTTGAGGTCTTTCTCGAAGGACATATATCCCCAGATGGGGCCCCACAGGCCGGCTCCGTAAATGGGAACCACCGTGCGGCCGTTCTTGAAGACAAAGACGGGAAGTTCGGGCTCGCCGGTCTTGTTGGCGCCGCCCTTGATGTTGTAGTTCTGGCGCTTGAGCTCCTTGGGGCCGTACACCTGGATTTCATCCCGGCCGATGGTGAGCTCGCGGAGCTCGTTGCCTTCGAGGTCAATCACGAAGGCACGCTCGATTTCCTGGGCGTACTTGTCCAGTTTGGCGGCGTTGGGGAGCTTGTCCAGTTCCGCCTTGGTGCCATACTGGGCGGCCTTGAGCATCTGGGAGATGGTCTCGGCCTTCTCGTTGGCGTCCTGCTTGGACTTGAGGCTCTGGGAAACGAAGGCCAGGAGCGCTGCCACTATCACCACGATGACGGTGGTGTAGATGACGGTATATACATTGTTATTTGTATTCATAGGGCAGCGGGATTAAGCGGTTAATGCTTTCTTGGCACGGCGGGAGGTATGGGCCGATACCACGCAGTGGTCGATGAGCGGAGCCATGGTGTTCATGAGCAGGATGGCCAGCATCATGCCTTCCATGTAACCGGGGTTCCATAGACGCACCACCACGGCGAGGGCACCCACCAGGAAGCCGTAAATCCATTTGCCGGTTTCCGTCTGGGCGGCGGTCACAGGGTCCGTGGCCATGAAGACGGAACCGAACAGGAAGCCGCCCATCACCAGCTGATAGTAGCAGGGGACGGCGGTGGCGCCTGCCATCTGGCCCAGCCAGCCAACCAGGAGGCCGCCGGCGATGGAGGAGACCATGATCTTCCAGGAAGCCACGCCGGTCCACACCAGGATGAAGGCACCTATGAGGATGGCGATTACGCTGGTTTCACCGGTACTTCCGGGGATGAAGCCGTAGAACATGTCAATGAAGTTGTACTGGCCCACGGCGCCGGTGGCGGCGTCGAAGCCACCGTCATGGGCGATGGCCAGGGGCGTAGCGGCGCTGATGGCGTCCACGCCGTCAAGGCCGGCCCAGGTCTTGGACACCCATACGGAGGAGCCGGACATGCTGGACGGATAGGAGAAGAACAGGAAGGCACGGGCCACCAGGGCGGGGTTCCAGATGTTCATGCCGGTACCGCCGAACACTTCCTTCACGAAGATGACGGAGAATGCCACGGCCAGGGCCAGCATCCACAGGGGAACGTCCACGGGTACAATGAGGGGAATGAGGAAGCCGGTTACGAGGTATCCCTCGTTCACTTCCTCCCCACGGATCTGGGCGCTGGCGAATTCAATGGCCAGGCCCACTGCATAGGAGACCACGAACAGGGGCAGCATCCGCAGCAGTCCGTAGAGGAACATGTTCCAGAAGCTCCATTTCAGGTTATAGAGGAGGGCGGTCTGCAAACCCACGTTGAACATGCCGAACAGGGCGGCGGGTACCAGGGCGATGACCACCGTGATCATGACACGCTTGAGGTCGATACCGTCGCGCACGTGTGCTCCCTTGGCCGATACGGTGCCGGGAACGCGCAGGAAGGTGTCGAAAGCGTCGACGGTGGAATGCCACCAGGGAGTTTTCTTTTCGTCTGCCATAGCTATGCCATTTCTTTAATCATGAGGTCTATACCCTGTTGGATAATGGCCTGGATTTCGTTCTTGGAAGGGTCAACGAAGTCGCACAGGGCCAGATCTTCCGGCAGCACTTCATAGATGCCGAATTTCTCCATCTTTTCGATGTCACCGGCCAGGCAGGCCTTGATGAGGTAGATGGGGAAGATGTCCATGGGAGTGACATCCTCGAAGCATTTGGTCTCTACGAAGGCGCGGGGACCGCCGTGCAGGTTGGTGTTCATGTTGTACTTCTTGCGGGGGGTGAGCCAGGAGAAGTAGCACCAGGAAGAGCTGAACACCTTGTGCCGGATGGGCTTGGCCCAACCCAGCCATTCGCGCTTATAGCCTTCATCCATGAGGGTGAGCTGGTCTTCGAAGAAGCCCAGGTAGCCATCGGCCCCCAGGTTTTCTCCGGTGAGGGCGTCTCCGCCCACGACGCGTACACCTTCCTTGATGTCGGTGATTTCTTTCACGGGCGTGCCGGGGAGGGCTGTCACATAGCCGGTTTTGGCGGCGGCGGGGCCGGTGACGGCCACCTTGCGGGTCAGATCCAGCTTGCCGGTGTTGATCACGTGGCCCAGGGCGGCCAGGTGCAGGAAGGACATGGTCCACACGGTCTCACCCTTTTGGATGGGAGCGATGTGGCTGATCTGCACACCTACATTGCCGGCCGGATGGGGACCGCCTACTGCATGGAGCGTGGCATTCTTGATGCCGCCAAAGGCCGATCCGGCCTTGCATACGGAGATGTGCACGGGCGCAATCTTGCCCAGGGCGTCCACTCCGGCCTGGATATCCTTCATGGATTCGACCAGGGTGTAATCCGTGTCCGCTGCCAGCGGAGCCGTGCTGAAGGAGGAAATGAAAATTGCCTTGGGTGCAGCCTGAGGGTCTGCCAGGATGCCGTAGGGGCGCTGGATGAGCGACCCCCAGAGGCCGGTGTTGAGGAGGAGCTCCTTCACCTGGGCGGCGTCTGCGGGAGCGTTGGAACCAAAGTCCACGTACTCCTGCTTGGCATCGGCCTTTACCAGAACTGCCAGCAACTTTCTCTTTTCGCCCCGGACCACCTGCTCGACGGTGCCGCTGACGGGCGAGGTGAGCAGAATCTCGGGGCGCTGTTTGTCGGCCATCACGGGGGAACCTGCCTTCACTGCATCGCCCTCCTTCACCAAAAGCCTGGGAACCAAGCCTTTGAAGCAGGTGGGCTTTACAGCTACGATGTCAGGAACCACGGTTTTGATGACTTCGGGGGCTGCAACTCCCTTGAGGGGAATGTTCAGACCCTTTTTCAAATCGAGATAGTTTGACATTATTTGATTGGTTTTGTGTATTTCCATAAATACTCCGCGAAGTTACGAAAAATTTAGTAAATTCGCATACTAAAATGTGACCGAGATGAGTGAGATCTTGAAGGATTTGAATCCGGAACAAAAAAAAGCAGTAGAGTGCCTGGAGGGGCCCATGCTCATCGTGGCCGGGGCCGGCTCCGGCAAGACGAGGGTGCTTACTTCCCGCATAGCCAACCTGATTGAGCATGGCATGAGGCCGGAGAGCATTCTGGCCCTCACCTTCACCAAGAAGGCGGCCGGGGAGATGAAGGACAGGATAGCCCTGATGGTAGGGGAGCGGCAGGCCCGCCGGCTGTGGATGGGGACCTTCCACTCCGTGTTCATCCGTTTCCTGAGGGAGTATGCCGATGTGATCGGCTTCCCCCGGGATTTTACCATTTATGACACCACGGACTCCGTGAGCTGCATCAAGCACTGTATCAAGCAGTTGTCCCTTGACGAGAAGCTGTACAAGCCCAAGGAGGTGCTCTCGCGCATCTCCAAGGCCAAGAACGACCTTGTTACCCCTACGCCCTACATGAACGGCGCGGGCGGCTACCGGGAAGACGACGCCCTGCACAAGAAGCCGGAGATTTACCGCATCTATGCCCTTTACTGCCAGACCTGCCTCCAGTCCGGCGTGATGGACTTCGATGACATCCTCCTGTACCTGAACATCCTTTTCAAGCGCAGTGAAGAGGCCCTCCGCTCCATCGCAGGCCGATTCTGCCATATCCTGGTGGACGAGTACCAGGACACCAACATGGCCCAGTACTTAGTGCTGAAGAAACTGGCCGGCGGCCACAAGAACATCTGCGTGGTGGGAGACGATTCCCAGTCCATTTACGGTTTCCGCGGCGCCCAGATCCAGAACATCCTGAATTTCCAGAAAGACTTCCCCGCGGCGCGCCTGTTCCGCTTAGAGCGCAACTATCGCAGCACCCAGACCATCGTGAACGCCGCCAATTCGCTCATCGCGCACAACGAGGGCCGCATCCCCAAGAACTGCGTCTCCATGGGAGAGCAGGGGGAGCAGCTGCATCTGGTACGCACCTACACCGAGCAGGAGGAGGCCATGCAGATTGCATCGGCCATCCTTTCCAGAATCCGGGAAGACGGGGCCCAGTACGAGGATTTTGCCATCCTGTACCGCACCAATTCGCAGTCCCGTGCCCTGGAAGAGCAGCTTCGCCGCCGCAACATCCCTTATATGATTTACTCCGGCAACTCTTTCTTCGAGCGGGCGGAGGTGAAAGACGTGATGGCCTATTTCAAGCTGGCGGTGAACCTCAATGACGACGAATCTTTCCGCCGGGTGGTGAACAAGCCGGCCCGAGGCATCGGAGACACCTCCCTGAACGCCCTTACGCTGGCAGCGCGGGAAAACGGCACTTCGTTGTTCAAGGCGGCCGACCTGCCGGACCTGGAACGCTTCGGCCTCAAGGCGGCGGCCATCGGCAAAATCAAAGCCTTCACCTCCATGATGGAGAAGGCGGCCTCGGAGGCCCGGGACGGCGATGCGTATGACGTAGCTCGTTCCTTAGCCGCCGAAAGCGGCATCCTGCTCTTCTACAAGGCCGATACTTCCGTGGAAGGCCAGTCCCGCTACGCCAACGTGGAAGAGCTCCTGAACAGTGTCAAGGTATATGCGGAAGAGGTGGAAGCCGGTGCGGAAGCCGACGGCATGGACGAAAAGCCGCGCGTCACCCTGGCCGATTATTTGGAGAACGTCTCCCTCCTGTCCAATGTGGACGTGGCCGATGACGAAACCCTGAACAAGGTGGCCCTGATGACGGTGCACACGGCCAAAGGTCTGGAGTTTCCCTATGTGTTTGTGGCTGGAATGGAGGAGAACCTCTTTCCCTCCGGCGGCTGGATGCTCACCCCCAAGGACCTGGAGGAGGAGCGCCGGCTTTTCTATGTGGCCATCACCCGGGCCAAGCGGGCGGTGTCCCTGAGCTTTGCCCAGACGCGCATGCGCAACGGAAAGCATGAGTCCAATGCTCCCAGCCGTTTCCTTAAGGAACTGGCTCCGCAGTACCTGGACCACCCGCTTCGCAAGGAGGACTTTGAGGCGCGTGAGCCCGAAGAGGACTTTTTCGGCGGCGGTTTCCGCTGGTCGGCTGAGAAGAGATGGCCGAGCAGGTCGGCCATGACGCCCAAGCCGCCCAAGCCGCCGGTGACGGCGGACTTCGTGCCGGACCCCATGTCTTCTTTCCATGTGGGAGACCGGATTGAACACAACCGATTTGGGGCAGGAAAAGTCCTTGAAATAAGCGGTCAGGTGCCCGATTTGAAGGCGAAAATCATCTTCGACCAATACGGTGAAAAACTTTTGTTGCTAAAATTTGCAAAAATTCGGCACATATAACTTGTTATATTCCTTGCTTTTATTTATTTTTGCAACGAAGTTTTTCATAGTTTAAGTTTAGGTTAAGTAACTGGCCCCGCGCAGTGATTGCGTGGGGCCAGTGAATTTTAAGCCCTGCGAAGGGATAAAAAATCCTATCCGCAATAGAAATACTGCGTTACAAGGCGTCTCATTAGTTCCGTATCGTTCTTTGCTTCCTGATGCAGTTTTTCATCATTGTGAGAGCGGAGGGCTTTCAGAATACCGTCAATCATCCGCGGGCGGAAGACATCTTTTTCTTCATAGACGGAGCGTTCCTTCTCCAAGCAGGCGGCGCTTTCCATGCAGCAGGTAGGAAGTTTCTTCAAAGTTTTGAGTCGCCCGGCATTTTCACTTTTGTGGATATCCATGTCCACGTAGGTGTCTTGGGCCAGCTTGAGGGCCTGCTCCACGGGCATTTCCAGTCCCTTCCGGGCGGCTACGCAAAGGCCGGCCATGAGTTGGTAGATATCTGCGCTGCAGTCCGGGGAACGCATCTCGAAGGTCTGCTTGGCGGTGGTGTCGCGGGCGGCCGCCTTTTCTGACGGGTTGGCCTTGGAGCACATGTCCACGCCGGCGCTCCAGCCCAGGGGGACGCGCACCAGGGCGCTGCGGTTGCAGTCTCCCCAGCACACGTTGGTGGGAGCCTCCTGATGGGGCACCAAGCGGAAGTAAGAGGTAGGGGTCTTGTTGCCGAAGGCGGTGATGGACGGGGCGTAGGTCATCAGGCCGGCGATGGCGCGGCGGGCTTCCCCGGAGAGTTTGTTATCGGCCCCGAGGGTGACGTTGCGGCCGTCTTTCATCAGACGCATGTGGATGTGCATGCCGCTGCCGGCCTTGCCGGTGGTTATCTTGGGTGCGAAGCTCACGTCCAAGCCATGGTGGTACGCCAGGTTGCGGATAACCCATTTGGCCAGCAGGAGCTGGTCGGCCGCAGTTTCCAAGGGGCAGGGGAGGAACTCGATCTCGTTTTGCTCATACACCTTGCCGTCCATGGTGAAGTTGCCCACCTCGGAGTGACCGTATTTGATCTGGCCGCCGGTCTTGGCCACGTGGTCCATGCATTCACGGCGGAAGTCGTTCAGTTTGGCGAAAGGCTCGCTCTCGTGATAGCCTTTCTGGTCTGTGGCGGGGAACAGGGCGTCCTCTTCGCAGATGACGTAGTATTCCAGTTCTCCCATGGCCTCGAACTGCATGCCGGTAGAGGCCTCGAAGGCTTCCTCGGCCCGCATGAGGGTGGCATGGGGGGCGCAGTCGAAGGGCTCTCCGTCCTTGTTGAAGAAGCCGCAGATGAAGCACAGGGTGGGAATCTCGTTGAAGGGATCCACAAAGGCGGTGCGGTAGCGGGGGATTACATACAGGTCCGAGTTGCCGGCTTCGATGAAGGAGGGGAAGAGGCTGGAGCCGTCCACCCTTTCGCCTTCAGTAAGAATGGTCTCTGCGTATTCCAGGTTGTTCACGGTGAAATTGAGAGTCTTCACCCTTCCGTCTTCTGCCGGATACATGAAATCTATCATGCGGATGCCCCTCTCTTCAATGAAAGAGAGCATGTCTTCGCGGCGCGGGTGAATTCCTGAGGCGCTTTCTTCAGGAAAGCCACCATTTCGTTAGGATTCAGTGCTATTTTCTTGTCCATTGTCATAAATTGCTATGCAAAGATACCCAAACCCTTCCGATTGGGCAATACCCGAAATTAATTTGTGCCCGGATCAAATGCTTTTCACGTCCAAGGGGATGTGGGTGATTCTGGGGGCGCGAATGGCCTGAATGATGACCTGGTGGAGCTGACACTTCGGCTCGTTCAGTCCACCAGTTCACCTGGGGATGGTACAGAAAGTGGACTGAAAAGTGGACTGAAAAGTGGACTGAAAATCATTGGGCTGATGCGCGAGAATCCGAGTATAACAATCGCAGAGCTCGTCTCTGAGTTGGGGATGTCACGGAGTGGCATCAGCAAACAAATCGCCAAACTGAAAGCAGATGGGGTTATTGAGCGCGAGGGATCAGATAAGGGAGGCTATTGGATTGTGAAGAGTAAATGACAGAGTATCCTCTTGAACGTGAAACAGCCATAATATAAGAATGAGGGGTTATATCATTTGCTATACATGATATAGCTTATAGTTCATTTCGTATTTTGGTGAAGAGTAATCAATATACATCTCGTATTCTGTCATATTCTTACTCAGAGCTATTTCATGCAATTGTGCTTTAATATGTAACGGCAACTTCGCCCCATAGTAAATTGCAGTTGGGCAATAATGGATTACACGCGGCGATTCAGTAAATAAATCTCGGAAAGTATAATCCAGTAAACGCCATTCTTTTTCGTAGTCCCACAGTTTTGCCTTGTGTAAAGAACACTTAATGTGAAACATTGCATCCGGACTCAATACTTTGATTCCCATTTGACGCAGAAAAGATATGGCCATCAATAAGGAAGCATCATACCGCGCAGCTCATCTAAATCATCCACGGTGAAAAACCGCCATAGGTGGTGTGATTCTCCATCAAGGTGCGTAGTCCCCGGACCTCTTGGAGCAGTGTGGCAAACGCATGGGGCAGGTTGTCTAATGTAATGGTCTTTTCTGTTTTGCCCATTGCTTACAGGGATTATGTGAAACAATGGCTTCTTGTTTCGTGGTCACAGAAAAAGAAACCAGACTTCCGGTTTGGAAATCTGGTTGCAAGGTAGGCATTATAAAATGAGCGGATTTGGAGTCCAATTTGATTATTTTATTTGAAGTTCAGAAAATAATCACTATATTTGCACAAAAGGGAGGCAAATCCGAAATCTGCGTAGTTCAGTCTATTAGCGTCGGTGAGTCATCCTTTTTTCTTTTATACACAGTGCTGGCTGCCAGCTCGTGACGTCCCAGTCGAATTTCTTCCACATAGAATGTAATCCCGTCATCCATAGTCTTTGTGTAGATGATGACATCTTGCCCGCGCCTGTTCTTCTCTGTTGTCAGAGCTTCATAAGTGGCAACAATCTCAGGAATCCGCATCAAATCATCGTCCGTGATGGGAATCTGGCCACGCAAGACTTCTTTGGGACTTCCATGGCTTTTGATGGCATGACGGACGGCACTGTTGTCCAGTGTGTGCCGATAGGTTTCGTCAATGGTGATGCCCATATCCTGCAGGTCGTTAACAAGCGATTCGCTGGCAGTGGAAATGACACGCTTCAGGAGGGTATCTTTGGTATTGAGGGCCTCGGCAATGAAATCCTTCAGATCGCCCTCATAGTATGTGAATAAGTCTGGCATAGAGCGTCTTATATAAGATTGCAAATTTACTGAAATATCTTCAACTGGCCGTGTTCTTTTCGGTTTTTTCTGAATTGTTTTCCTCTTCAATCTGCTCCATCCCCACAAACTCCAAATCCAGCTCGCGGATGAGCGCTTGGATTTCGCTGTGGACTTCCGGGGCGAAGTACTGGGCGACGGCGGCGAAGGTGGCATCAGCCCGGGGATTGGGGGGCGGTGCCAGCGGATGAGCCAGTCGGCGATGTCGATGTGGGCAGCGTGGTCTTTCTGGGTGGCGATTTGCTGGGGGGATGGTGAGACTCCCGGTCAAGCCGGGAGTGACGGAAGGGCATGACGAGAACTGGGAGAGCTTATCCGTCCACTCCTGGAAGCCGTCTACGTCAGGCCAGGCGACTACTTTACGACTTCGCAATACATCAGTCGCTCCAACACCGTTGAAACCTGGTTATAGTTCGTTATTCGTATCTATACATGCTTTTTACCACTTGAGGCAGCCCAGGGGGATGATTTTTACGCCATCCTCGCGCGTGTAGGCCATGGTGCCGCCGGTTAGGACGATGAGGTGGTCGGGCTCGCGGATGGGGACCTGTTTTTCGCTAAGGTTGTGCTCACGAATGAGTCTGACGATTTCCTTCAGATGGGTGGCGCCTTCCTCAATCTCCCGGCTGCCGAGCTTGCATTCTACAAGGGCATATCGGCCGTCGTCAATGTGGAGGACAAGGTCGGATTCCAGCCCGTAGCGGTCATGATAGTAGGACAGTTTGCCTCCGAGGTTCTGGGAATAGGCCCTGAGGTCCCTTGCGCACATGTTCTCAAAGATGAAGCCGAAGGTCTTCAGTTGGGTATGCAGGGACTCTGGTGTTGCGCCCAGGGCGGCAACGGCGATGGAGGGGTCTGTGAACTCCCGCTTGAGGCCGCTTCGGATGGCACTCTTGCTGCGGATGGGCGGACACCAGGCTTCCAGGTCGTCGATGACAAAGAGTTTGGTGAACGCCGTAACGTAGTCATCGAAAGTGTCCATGGACAGATTGTATTCCTCCGAGGCTACAAGGTCCTCGCGCATGGTGGATTTCTTGGCAAGGGTGGCGATATTCCTGGACCAGGCGCGAAGAATCATCCGGGCGGTGCGCTCGTCACGCTGAACATCGTCCACGCGGGAGATATCGTCGGTGCATAGGGTGTTTACGTATTCAGAGGCGGTGAGGAGTTTGGCCTTGGGCGTCCTGGCATACAGGGATGCGGGCCATCCGCCGCGACTGGCCAAAAAGATAAGGTCTTCTACGGAAAGCGGAGAGTGTGCGCCGTCTATGGAGTAGTCCGGATTGTAGAAGAGCTTCCGCAAGGAGACTTCTCCGCTGGATTCCTTGGATTCCCAAAGGCTCATGGGATACATCTTCATCCTGGCGATGCGTCCGGTGCCGCTGTGCTTGATTTTGCTTTTGTCTACGACGGTGGAGCCGGTAAGGATGTAGAGGCCTACGTCGGAACGGTTGTCCACAGTATCGCGGACAGCATCCCACAGGTTGGGGGCATCCTGCCATTCGTCGATAAGTCGGGGATTCTCTCCCTGCAGCAATAGCGACGGTTTGGTGGCTGCCGTGGCCAGATACTCGGCCGCATTGTCCGCATCCTGCATCTTGATGATGCTCTTTGCCTGCTGGGAGGCGGTTGTTGTCTTGCCGCACCATTTGGGCCCTTCCAGGAGCACGGCCCCGAAGGCATCAAGACGGTCTGACAGCATTACATCGGCAGCTCTCTCAAGATATTCCATTTCAAATCAAGTTATTTCAGGGTGTAAAGATACGTTTCTTTTCCCGGACCACCAAATGCAATCGGAACTTTTGTGGCAAATCAATCGGTGTTTTTGTGGCAAATCAAGCGGAACTTTTGCGGTGAATCTTCACGACCATTGTACCGCGCGCGAGAAGTAGACAGTTCGTTCTCAATGATGGGAATCAGCTGATAGTCCGCCGGGAGCCAGTTGACGCTGCCGAGGTTGGTGGCGGAGAGCCAGCGGGCATCTTCGTGTTC
>CAJOMB010000006.1 GCA_905235615.1 uncultured Bacteroidales bacterium
TCTGTGCCATCCTGATGATGACATCCTGCAAGAAAGACAACGATTCTCCGAAAACCCCTTACGTTCCTGAAGAAGTCCGGGATTTGTTTGGCGGTGCAACCCCCACGGGTTACTACAGCTATGCGGAAATGTCCGTCCCCGCTGCGACGGAGGAAGTGTACATTGAGTACAAGGGTGAAGACGGCTCCGTCAGAACCGTGACTCAGAAAGTCACCCCCGAGGTGGCCGTACCCACCGGTGGCAAGGACGTGGAACCCTTTGGAACGGTGAAGCTCCTGTTCGAGGCTTCCACCTCTTCCCAGGTGAGCGTTTATTATAAGGTCTATGGCGCAGCTGTCAAGGCCGATGGAGACGACACCGTATATACTTTGGAAAACTTCCCGGTGGACCAGATTACCTCCGGCGAGTTCGGAAAGACCCGCTATGTCCAGGTGGAGTGGAATTTCGCCTGGTTGAACAATGAGTCTACCGGATGGCAGAATGCGCCTTCCTATCCCAAGGATGTGGTGATGTACGACGCAGAGCACAACCATACACTCCGTTATACTTATGTGTATAACATCAATGGGTATGGCGTGTCTCCTGAGGGGTATGTCCTCACGGATTCCTACAATGTGGAAGACCATGTGGCCGTTTCTTACAAGTATAACTACTGCAGCGGTTGCGGAAATTGCCCTTATTGCATGCCCTGGGGCTGCGCCTGCGGTTGTGGCAGCGTGAATGACGCTTTCCTGCCCAATGGAAACCAGGTGGATGATGCCGTTGATGACGGAGCTGTCACCGACCTTCCGGAAGTTCCTGAGGATGTGGTGCCCGTTTCCCTTCCCGAGCCGGCTTCTTATGTTACCACCGACGGGGATTACACCATGTATCACTCCAGCGGTGTGGTGATGTTCGACGACAGCTGGCCCCAGATGCCGGACGACTACGGCATCCGCAGCTACGACTACGACTTCAACGATGTGGTGCTGGATTATGATGTGGAGGCCGTCACCGTGGCCGACGCCCAGCTCAAATCCCAGGGTTGGCGAGAGCAGGTGAAGGTGGTGCTGCACCTGAGGGCTGTGGGCGGAGACCGTCCCGAGCGCGTGGGCGTTATCCTGGAAGGGCTGGACCAGCAGTACGTGGCTTCCGTGGAGGAATACAAGACCTTGGACAGCTGGCAGAACCCGCACGGGGAACTTCCTTCCTGGACCTCCTGGTCGCTTCAGGAGAATTCCTTCCAGGTGAGGACCAATCCTCTGAGGCCGCTCAGCGAGATTGGCGCCATCTGGCGTCTTCGTGCTGCCGTCGAGGCCGGATCGGAGACCTACATCTACACGGACGACCAGGGGCGCGGCACGGAGCACGTGTTCAACCCTGCCAAGACCCGCTCCAACGGGACGCGTTACTGGGACGCTCCCCGTGAAGACCAGTATTCCTCCACGCTGCTGGAGCGCTACAAGTCGGAGTATGGTATCGGCAATATCCAGACTTATCAGTTCTACAACACGGTTCCCGGCTATGTGAATGTGGCCGGCGGCCTGTACACTTATACGGTCATCTACAAGATGAAACCCCGCGCCGACATGACCCCGGAAGAAAGCCGGAAGTGCCTTCGCAACATGATGGACGCCGTTGTGAACACGACGGCCCAGAACTTCTACATTGTGGCCAAGAGCGGCGGCAACTTTTATCCCATCCACCTGAAGGGATACCTTCCGGCCGATTTTGCCCTGAAGGGCTTCGGCAGCGGGAATACGTATAAAGATATTTATGACAAGGTGGTCGCACAGAATGGAGGCGAGCTGGATCCCGCCAACCCGTATATGAGCAAGACCGGAAAGGTGTGGGCTTTCAAGTGCCCGGTGCTCACCAAGCATGTCTGGGAAAAGATGTACTTCGGGGAGGCCTATCCGCACTATATGGAGTGGATGAGCTCGGACGGAGCCAACTGTGCCGACTGGTACAGGACAGACGTGGACGGGGAGCTGCTAACCTGCTGGTGGTAGCGTAATTCCGTATTTTTTCACGTTACCCTCATGCCGGCGGGAACCGGCGTGAGGGTTGCGTGGCCAAAAAAGAAAGAGCAGATAGATGGAGTATTATACCCTCAGCAGGTACGCCTACTGGAAGTATTACATACTGATTCTGTACTACCGGCTGGCGGAATATCCGCCGGTGGTGCGGGCTTGGTTTGTCTTTGGCGCCATCTGCGTGCTTCTGCTCGTGCTGGTTGTGCTGGGAAATACGTTGCGTTACTTTTCTCATTACCGTTTTGAACGACTGTCCCGCCACAACAGCAGGCGTTATTGGAAGCGGATGCGGGAAATCATTCTCTCCGAGCGGACGCTGGAGCTGGCGGAAGTCAGCTCCATCCTGGAACTCCCCAAGAACTATAAAATGAAGGCGCGGCAATGCCGGAGTTTCATCCCCACCCTGCTGGAACTGAAGCGGAGCCTGGGAGACCGGATCAGCCGGCCCAACTGGGTGCGCCTGCTGCAGGTGCTCAAGATGCCGGCCTATTTTGAAGACCAGATCCTGTCCCGTTCTACCCGAGAACGAGTGCAGGCCTTCAAGGATGTGGCCGACCTGGACGGCAACCTGAAAGAGGCCGTGGCCTCCCGTTACCTTTTCACCAAAGACCGGAAGCTGCAGATGCATGCCCGCCTCCATGCCGCCCGTTTCGGCACCTCCTATCCTTTCAAGGTGCTGGAGGAAGACCCTAACCTGGTGTTTACGAAGGAGATGGTGGTGAAGTATCACAACGTGCTGGTTTACAGAAAAGAGAACGGACTGGCCATGCCCAATTTCATCCGCTGGTGCAACCGGGTGCCCTTGAATGAGGAACTGCGTATTTTCGCCGTCAACGAGATCCGCCTGTTCGGGCGGAAAGAAGACTGTGCGGAGCTGCTTTCCATGCTGCAGTCCAGCCGGGAAGAGGAGTTTTCCTGCGCCCTGATCCGGGCTTTGGGAGAGCTCAAGTATGTCCCTGCGGAGAAGGAGTTCTGCCACAGGTACCTCAGCGCATCCTTCACGGAACGTCAGGTGCTGGCGGAGGCCATGGGAACCATCGGCTCCGATAATCCGGAAATCCTGAAGTTCCTGTCCGATGACTTCCTCCAGTCCACCGACTATGTAACCCGCATGATTTTGCTCCGGGTCATTTACAATTACGGAGCGCGGGGCCGGGAAGAGTTTTATAGGTTGAAGGAGAGTACGGCAGGGGAGTACCAGCCCTATTTCTCCCATATTGAGTGTGATTTGATAGACAGCAGCCGGTATGCCTGAGTGGTTGGACTACTTCTTCAACTATTTCGTGATAGTGTATTCCGCCATGGTGCTCCTCAGTTACGTGGCCATGGCCATCCTGGCCTATCTGGAGCATCGGAAGCATTACACCTATCACGATGACGCCTATACCATAGCCGAGCTCAAGAAGTCGCCTTACACCCCGGGCGTGTCCATCGTGGCCCCTGCCTACAATGAGGAGAAGACGGTGATCACCAACGTGAAATCCCTGCTGAGCCTGGACTATCCGGACTTCGAGGTGGTGATTGTGAACGACGGTTCCAAGGACAGGACGCTGGAACTGCTCATCGAGAATTTCGACTTGGTCAAGGTTCCCTATGCGTATGTGGAAAAAATCAAGACCAAGCCTTTCCGCGGCCTTTACAAGACCAGGAGCGACAACCCCGCCTTCAAGCGTCTCACCGTGGTGGACAAGGTGAACGGCGGAACCAAGGCCGATGCTTCCAACGCCGGCGTGAACGTGGTTTCCAACAAGTTCTTTGTCTGCACGGATGTGGACTGCGTGCTGGATAAATATGCCCTCTACCGGGTTATCTGGCCCACCATGTATTCCACCCGCCGCGTCATTGCCGTGAGCGCCACCATGCGCATGAGCAACGGCAGCATGGTGGAAGAGGGAAAGATGGTGGAAGCCCATCCCCCGCACAGCCTGATTCCCCTTTTCCAGGATCTGGAGTACACCCGCTCCTTCCTGATTGGCAAAACGGCCCTGGCCCGGATCAACGCCCTGCAGAACGTGTCCGGCGGCTTCGGCATGTTTGACCGCGAGATTGTCATCAAGGCCGGCGGCTATGACGGAGACTCCTTCGCCGAGGATATGGACATGGTGGCCCGCATGATTCGTTATATGTGCGATGCCGGGGAAGATTACCGCGTGGTACAGATTCCCGAAACTTGCTGCTGGACGGAGGGACCGTCCAACTTCAAGGTCCTCAACCGTCAGCGTACACGCTGGGGACGCGGCCTGCTGCAGTGCTTCACCGTCCACCACGACATGGTGTGGAACCGCAACTACCGCCGCTACGGCATGCTCACCCTGCCCTATATCATGCTCTTCGAGCTCATCGCCCCGGTTATCGAATTTTCCGGTTATCTCATGGTCCTCTACCTGTTCTTGAGGGGCGCGGTCAACTATTCCACCATCTGGATAGCCTTCCTGGGCCTGTATATCTTCGCCCAGCTCCTCACGATGGTTATCATTTCGTATGATGTCTGGGTGGGGACTTCTTTCAAACGGAAGGCGGATTATCTGTGGTTCGTGCTGGCTTCTTTGCTGGAGCCCGTCATCTACCATCCCATCAACGTATTCTTCAGCCTCCGCGGCTACTGGAAACATATTTGGGGAACCCAGATGGTATGGGGTAATATGACCCGCAAGGGTGTTCAGCAGCGCCATCCCCAGGCGAATCCGCAGCCTCTGCAGCAACCTGAACCTCAGAATCCCGATGCGTAGGCTGCAGCTGCTCATATTGGCCCTGTTCGTAGTGGCGGCAACTTTGCCGGCGCAGAATAAACAGCGCGGTGTCCTTCCGGGCCGGGACACCCCCGGTGAATATGCGGACAAGGTGACCAATCTCTTCTCCCAGCACCGTTGGGCCAAAGGTAAGGAACTGCTGGACCAGGGACTGGAGTATTATCCGGATGAGGCGGTCCTGCATTATCTGGCCGGCCGGTTCTGGTGGAACGGCAAGGATTTCGACAAGGCTCGCTACCATCTGGTGAAGGCCTGTCAGATCAATTATCATTACATCGATGCCAAGACCCTCCTGGTGAATGTGGAGGAAATCACGGGCAACTATTCCAGCGCCGTCTGTTATGTGAACGAGCTGTTGGAGGTGAACCCGTACTGGAAGGGCTTGTGGCTCAGAAAAGTGGACCTGTACAAAAAGATGGGTAACTTTGAGGAGGCCAATACGCTTCTGCGGCGTCTGGCCCAGATATACCCCAACGACGCCTCCATCAACAGCGACTATTTCGACGTCCTGGAAACCACCTATCAGCAGGCCCTGGAAGGCGGTGACTCCCAGGCGGCCGAGGATGCCTTGAAGGAGATTGTGCGTATTACGCCTACCGATTCCGACTATCAGCTGGCCTATGCCAACATCCTGATTCGCCGGGGAAAACTGAATGATGCCTTAGAAAACCTTACGGCGGCCATCGGCGCCAACCCCGGCAATGTGCCCCTGATCAAGAAAACCACGGATATCCTGATGGAGACCGGGCGCAACATGGGAGCCCTTTCCTTAGTGCGCGGGCAGCTGGCCCAGCATCGTTCTCCCCAGTTGCAGGCGCTTTACGAGCAGCTCCTCTCGGAGAGTGCCCGCATGGAAAATGAGGCCGATGCCTACTATCTCTACACCCGCACTTACAACACGGACCACAGTATGGAATCCCTCCAGTACCTGCTGAACCAGTCTGTCAAGCGGGGCTATTACGATGACGCCATCCACTATATTGAAGAGATGCGCCGCCGGCAAGGGGATTCTCCCCGCTGGTATATGCTGGAGTACGATGTCTATACCCGTCAGGGCCGCCATGAATCGGCCCGGCGGAGCCTGAATATGGGCTTCCAACTGTTCCCGGACGACTACGACCTCAACCTGGCCATCAGTCGCCAGCGGCTTTCCGAATCGGCCGGTTTCATGGGAGAGAGCCAGTACACGCAGGCCATCCCGCTGCTGGAATTCGTCCGCCGCAGCTCCGTGGATCCGGAACTGAGAACCCTGGCTGTGCGGCGGCTGGCCGTGTGCTACCGGGAAAGCGGACAGCCGGAAAAGGCCGTCATCATGCTCCGGGAACGGCTGAAGACAGACCCCGAGTACCAGGTGACCATGGACTATGCCTCCCTGTTGGTGAAGCAGGGAAAGCCGGAGGCCGCCCTCCAGTCCCTGTATGCCTCTTATAGCGATGCGACGGATACGCTGTCCCGCCAGATGCTGGCAGGGGCCTACAAGGAGACGGCCTATCCCTATTTGAAAGAGAAATTGCAGAACGGCGCCCTGACAGGCCTGCATCCCGTCTGTGAGAATATTCTCCGGATGGATCCCCGGGACTATTGGGCCCTGTATTATTCCCTCCGTACGGCCGACGATCCGCTTCCTTTCGCCCTCCGTGGTATGAATGCCTATCCGGGAGATCTGGTGTTCCCCATCAAGGCCGCCTCCCTCTATGCGGCGCAGGGGAGGGATATGGAAGCCATAGACATGTTGCTCCCGTATCTGGCCGATTTCCCGGCCGACGAGGACCTTCAGCGCACCTTCGCCGCCGTGTCTGACAGTTATGCCGGAAAACTGGTCAAGGAGAAGAAACTTCGGGCGGCCCGGGATGTGCTGGACCGCGCCCTGGCCGTCCGTCCCCAGGATGCGGGCCTGCGCTACACCCGCGGTCTGGTGTTCGAGAAAAACCATGAGTGGGATTCGGCCTATGTGTACCAGAGCAAGTACCAGCCGTCCCTGCTGGAAGAAACGGAATACAAGGCACACATGAATGCCCTGAGGGCCCGTACGCTGCACAATACGGTGGATGCCGGCGTGGACATGTTCCGCTTCACCAACGCCACCCAGCTGATGGTGATTGCCACCGTGGGCTACGACCACAACTGGAAGCGTGACGAGTTCTCTTCCCGCCTCAATTTTACCGGCCGCGATGCGGAATATGACCAGGACCAGCTCATGTATGTATCGGCCGGCGGCCGCGGCCTTCAGTTCCTTACCTCGTGGACCCATCATTTCGGGACCGCGTTCAGCCTCAGGTTGGGCGGCTCCTTCGGCACCCGTTATTTCCCCATTGCGGGCGGAGACCTCAGCGGCACCGTCCATTGGAAGAACGACTGGGACACGGAGCTCGGCCTGAATTACCGTTATCTGCTGGACCACAACCAGATGTACGCCGGCTCGCTGAATGTGAGCCATACCGGCAGACATGTTTATGTGGGGGCCAAGGTGATGGGCGGAACGGTGTACAATATCTGGTTTGTGAACGGATCCGGCCGTCTCCGCTTTTATCCGTACGAGGGGGGAAAATCGTATGTGGAAGTGCAAGCCGGTGCCGGTACGGCTCCCGAAATCCAGTTCCTCAATTATTATCAGAATTCATCTGCCTTCAACAACCTGAACTCCTTTGCGGCGTTCACGGCGTCCTGGGCAGTTACCCATAACCTTGCAATCCAGCTCTCCGGAACCTGGAATACCTTGTACGACCAGCGTTCCACCGTGAGTTTCCGTAATCTCCTGATGGCCCATGTCTCCGTTGCGATTTCTTTTTAGCTTGTTTGTGACCGGCTTCCTGGCCCTTTCCTGCGGCCATTTTGTCCGTGGGGCCGATGCAGTACACCAGTACTATATCCATCCCGACGTGCAGGGACGGGCGTTGGACGTGAAGATGAGCGATTATCTGAAAAAACACCTCCAGCGGCGTTCAGAGACCTCTTTGTTAAGCCGTGACGGGATAGAGGTGGCCGTGCATGTGGCCGATGACTTCGGTGGAGATTTCGGCTTCTCCCGCCTTCCCGGCGGCGGTTACCTGCTCCGGGCCAAGGATGAGCGTACGATGATCTGGCTGGTTTACCAGTTCATCAAGATGGCAGGCAAGGCCGATGGGAACATTACCACGGACGACCTTCCGCCCCTGATCCTGAGCGGGCGGGACACGGTGGTCACCTTCCCCTTCGAATACCGGGACATCTACATGCCCACCAACCAGAATCCGGACATGACCCTCCTCCTGGCCCTTCACAACCTGGAAATGGACTGGGGCATCTGGGGACACAACCTCTCCCGTGTGCTGGGCAGCAACGGAGACCAGTCCTTCGGTTTTCAGAACATGGACCAGTCCCTGTTCGCCAAGGGGGCCGACGGGGTGGTGCACCAGAACCAGTTCTGTTTCTCCTCGGACAAGCTGCTGGAACTGACGGAGAAGTACATCATGGACCAGTATGGCGACGGCCTTAAATATCCGCTGAAGATGACCATCGGCCCGGCCGACAATGACTGGGTGTGCCTGTGCCGCCGCTGTGAGTCGGCCGGAAACACCAAGACCAGTGCCACGCCCGCCGTGGTGGCATTCGTGGAGAAGCTGGCCGCCCGTTTCCCGGGCCACACCTTCTTTATTCCCGGCTATTCCACCACCAAGGCCCTGCCTGACCACCGGCTCCCTGCCAATGTGGGCGTATTCCTGTCGGCCATCGATTATCCCCGCGCATGGCATTCCGAGGACGAGCGCAGCCAGCAGTTCTTCCGGGAACTGGAGCGTTGGCAGCAGATAACGGACACGGTGTACATCTGGGACTATATCTGCAACTTTGACGATTACCTCACCCCTTATCCCATCCTGTATGTGATGCAGGAGCGTTTACGCCAATACCGGGAGAAGGGAGTGAAGGGACTGTTCCTCAATGGCAGCGGCTATTTCTATTCCATGCAGCAGGAGATGTATTCCTTCCTGCTGGCCCAGCTTCTGATTGATCCGGACGCCGACATCGAGCGCATGGTGAAGGAGTATTATGCCGATGCCATGCCCAACGTAGGGCAGTTCTATTCCTCCGTCGTGCTGTCCATGGAGGAGCATGCCCGGCGGAGCGCCTTGGAACTGCCGTTGTATGGCGGCATGGAGGAAGCCCTGCGTACCTACCTTTTCGATCGGAATTTCCGGGAATTCTACTCTGTCTTCCTGCGGGCCAATGCCATGGAAATGACGCATCGCGAACGGGTTATCTATGAAAAGACCCGGCAGTTCGTGTCCTTCTCCTTCCTGGAGATGTGCCGTATTCATGGACTGGGCTCCGGAGGATTCGCGGAACTGGTGGGAGATGAGTGGGTGGTGAAACCCGAAGTCTGGTCTGCCGTGGAGGACCTCAAGATCATGACGCCGGAAGATGACCTTTGGATATTGACGGACAACGAAAATGCCGCTCCGGACCACATGGACCGTGTGAACGAGCAGGGTGTCTATGTGGCCGACTATGAAAACGAGGTGGAGTTGTGGCTGGCCGGCAGCGCCTGGAGCCGCGACGTCCTCTTGCGGCAGCCGCTCCTGGTTCGTTATGAAGGGGGCAGCGAGCGTACCACCAAACTCACGGATGCGGTGGCCGGCATCTCTCAGAATTACCACTGGGGCTGGCAGGTGTTCCCCCAGAAGGATTTGGTCATCGAACTCCCGGCCGATGTCCTGGCCGGAAAGTCCGGAGAGTTCTCCATGTCGTTCCTCAACAGTGAGCGGCACCGGATGTCTCCTCCCAAAGCCGTGGAAATCTGGGCCGATGACCGCAATGTGGGCGTCTTGCGAAAGGAGGGCCTGGCCGACTATGTGGATGAGGGAGAGAAGGTTACCTTCCGCGGTCCGGCCAGTTTCGGCCGGCCGGAGAGGATTGAGCTGCGTATTGTACCTTCTTACACGCACGATGTGGGTATAGATGAAATTTATTTCAAGTAATGAAACGGATTGTCCCTTTAGTTCTGCTGGCTCTTCTGACCATCGTTGGCTGCACCCGGAAGGTGCAGTACACCACCGTGGAAATCAGAGACCCCGTCCGCCACTATTATCCCATCCTCCAGGGGCAGGAACTCACCGTCCTGGTGCGCTTGGAGAACAAGGGGAAGGTGCCGCTGGTAATCAAGGACATCCAGCCGTCCTGCGGCTGCATCGTTTTGGAGAGCGACCATGAGATGGTGGTGCCGCCGGAGCGCAACATGCTGGTCACGCTCAAGTATGACAGCCGCAAGAATGTGGGCCGTGCAGAACATTCCGTCCGTTTCTGGGGCAATATCTCCCCTTCGGGCATGGCGGAAATCCGCTTCGACGTGAACGTGGTGCCCGACGCCTCCTACCATCATGACTATGAAGAGATGTATGACAAGGAGGAGAGCGCCAGACTGCTCAAGAAATTCGTTGACGGAACGGGATTTGAGGGTAGCCTGGGCTACTATGTGGACCGTTGAATCTTCTTTTCCACAAGGGTTTGTTGAAAACTTTTTAGAAAAATTTCGGGCAGGGGTATTGTATTAAAAAAATTTAATATCTACCTTTGTCCGGTCATTAAAGGCCTGTGCGGTTGGAATTTACTTAACAAACCTTTATTATATGACAAAAAATCAGAACGCCATCTATGACGCCCGTACGCTCGGAACGGGCAAGATGCTTACCCTCGGCCTCCAGCACATGTTCGCCATGTTCGGAGCCACGGTACTGGTTCCGGTGATTACCGGTCTCTCCATGAGCGCCACCCTCCTTTTCGCAGGACTCGGCACCCTCCTTTTCCACCTCCTTACCAAGATGAAGGTTCCGGCATTTCTGGGGTCGTCCTTCGCTTTTCTCGGTGGCTACGCAGCCGTAGTCTCAATGGGAGAAGCCCAAGGACTCAGCGCCGCACAATCATTGCCTTATGCCTGCATCGGAGTTTTCTCGGCAGGCATTCTTTATTTTGTGCTGGCAGGGCTCATCGCTGCATACGGTGTCAGGAAGGTGATGCGTTTCTTCCCGCCCATCGTGACCGGCCCCATCATCATCGCCATCGGCCTTACGCTTAGCGGAAGCGCCATCCAGAACTGCAACAGCAACTGGTGGATCGCCCTTCTGGCTATCGTCATCATCATCGTGTGCAATATCTGGGGCAGGAAAATGATCAAGATTATCCCCATCCTGCTGGGTGTGCTGGGCTCTTATGTGGTGGCGGCCTGCTTCGGCCTCTGTGACTTCACGCCCGTGAAGGAAGCCGCCTGGTTAGGTGTTCCTTTCCACTGGGAAGATACCGCCTTCCATGTGTTTGCCAATCCCAACTGGGGCCTGGTGCTCAGTGCTATCATCGCCATCGTTCCCATCTCCCTGGCAACCATGATGGAGCATATCGGAGACATGTGCGCCATCTCTTCCACCACCGGAGAGAACTATCTGGCCGATCCGGGCCTGCACCGCACCCTGATGGGTGACGGCCTGGCCACCATGCTGGCCTCCCTCTTCGGCGCTCCGGCCAATACCACGTACGGAGAGAATACCGGCGTTCTGAACCTTACCCGCGTATTTGACCCCCGCGTGATCCGCATCGCGGCCGTTTTTGCCATCATCCTGAGTTTCTGCCCCAAATTCAGCGCCCTGATTGCCTGCATGCCCGCTTCCACCATCGGCGGTGTGTCCCTGGTGCTGTACGGTATGATTTCCGCCGTGGGCGTGCGTAACGTGGTGGAGAACCAGGCCGATTTCACCAATAGCCGCAATGTGCTCATCCTGGCCTTCATCCTGGTGCTGGCCATCGGCATCAAGTACGGTGCCGGCGACGCCATCAACCTGGGCTTCACCTCCCTCAGCGGCCTGGCCGTGGCTGCCCTGGTGGGCATCACCCTCAATGCCGTCCTTCCCGGCAAAGACTATGAATTCGGCTCCAATCCCCAGGGAGACAAGGCCGTGGACTTTGAAATCAATCCTTCCCTGAGAAAATAAATCCTTATATATTCATTCATAAACTACGTTTTATGTCCAAAAAAACTATTCTCGCCGTTGCTGTCGCAACCCTCGCCTTCGGCCAGCTGGCCAAGGCCCAGACCAACATCCAGGTGTTTTACGATTTCGGTAAGGACCGTAAGCACATTACCACCACCATCGAAGGTTTCTACAATGACAATTGGGGAAACACCTTCTTCTTCGTAGATCATGACTTCAACAACCGTATCGACGGAAAGCTCATCTCCCCGAACGGCACGTACATGGAAATCGCCCGTTGCCTGAACTTCTGGCAGAAGAGCCCGCTTGGCGGTCTGAGCGCCCACATTGAATACAATGGCGGCATTTATAACAAGTATGCCATCAACAACGCCATCCTGGCCGGTCTGGATTATTTCTTCCACAGCAAGGACTTCAAGAACACCCTCAATGTGAAGGTTCTCTACAAGTGGATCGACTACCGCGACACGCCCGGCTTCAAGAGCAATGTTCCCATGCAGTTCACCCTGGTCTGGGGCCTGCAGGACCTGTTCGGCGCCAAGGGCCTGCGTTTCAGCGGCTTTGCCGATTTCTGGTGGCAGGACCACATGCTCTATACGGATGCCAAGGGCGAGGCCTTGGCCAATCCTGAGCTCTCCCACGTGGTGTTTCTCTCAGAGCCCCAGCTCTGGTACAATGTGGGCCAGTGGTTCGGTGTTCCCAATTTCAATATAGGCGGCGAGGTGGAACTCTCCCTCGATTTCGGTTCTGCCAAGGGCTTCTGGGCCCGTCCCTGCCTCGGTGTAAAATGGATCTTCTAATGTAGGAGGGAATCGGCATGAAACCTGCATTTGAGAAATTATTCGGCTTTGATTCCGCCAAGAACAACGTCCGTACGGAAATTCTGGCCGGTATCACCACTTTTCTCACCATGGCCTATATCCTGGCCGTGAACCCTGCTATCTTCAGCGTCCTGGATGGCATGCCCGGCGGCGCCGTCTTTACCGCCACCGCCCTGGCCGCCATCATCGGTACGCTGGTGATGGCCCTGTTTGCCAAGAAACCGTTCGCCCTCGCCCCCGGCATGGGCCTCAACGCTTTCTTCGTGTACACCGTCTGCTTGGGCATGGGCTACACCTGGCAGTTCGCCCTCACGGCCGTTTTGCTGGAAGGTATCATCTTTATCATCCTCACGCTTACCAAAGTCCGCAGCTGGCTCCTCAATGCCATTCCCGGTACGCTGAAGAAGGCTATCGGCGCGGGCATCGGTCTGTTCATCGCCTTCATCGGCCTGCAGAACGCCGGCATCGTCGTGAACAACGACGCCACCCTGGTGTCCCTGGGCGAAATCACCGAAGGGAAGGCCCTGCTGAGCCTGATCGGCCTGTTCATCACTGCCGGTCTGGTCATGGCCAAGGTCCGTGGAGGCATCCTCTGGGGCATCCTGGCCACCACTCTTCTCGGCCTGCTTATCAAAGACCCTGCAACGGGAGAGGCCATTACCAAGCTGAACGGCGTGGTTTCCCTGCCCGACAGCGTGAAGCCCATCGCCTTCCAGTTCGAGTGGCACAACATCTTCACCTTAGACATGCTGGTGATTGTTTTCACCTTCCTGTTCATTGACATGTTCGACACCATGGGCACCATCATCGGTGTGCACCAGGGGGCCGGTATGGTTCCGGAAGGAAACCGCCGCGACGACATCCCCGGCATGGAGCAGATGTTCCTGGCCGATTCCATCGGCACCGTTGCCGGCGCCTGCCTGGGTACTTCCACCACCACCACTTATGTGGAGAGTGCTTCCGGCGTGGGTGAAGGCGGCCGTACCGGCCTCACGGCCTTCTCTACGGCCTGCTGCTTCGCCCTGGCCCTGTTCTTCAGCCCGCTGTTCCTGGCCATCCCCGGCGCCGCCACCGCTCCCGCCCTCATCATCGTGGGCGTGATGATGATGCATTCCGTGAGGCGCATCCACTGGGACGACTATTGCAAGGCTATCCCGGCCTTCATGACCATCATCCTCATGCCGATGGCCTACAGCATCTCCGACGGCATTCTCATCGGTGTCATCACCTATGTGGCCTGCCATGCCGTAGCCGGCCGCTTCAAGGACATCTCCGTCACCATGTGGATCCTGGCCGCCCTGTTCATCTGCAAGTATATCTTTATTTAGCTTGACCGCCAAGTAATTGATATACATATCATTATAGTAAAATCCTCGTTCAATAATTGAACGAGGATTTTACTATAAAACGCTGAGAGCCAGCAAGTTGGTTGTCAAGCCTATGGCAGGTCAAAGGTGGTGCGGGAGACGGGGAGGGAGAAGACGATGCCCACGCCCTCCGTGGAGAGGCCGGCGTTCTTGTAGATGGCCTTGAGGACGGTGTCCTTGATATCGGCCGATACCAGCACCAGCACAATCTCCTTGTCCGGCTGGATGGTTACGCCGAAGAACTCCTCCGACTCGGGATTGGCGCTTCCGCGGCCGCGGACAATGCTGCCGCCCCGCGCTCCGGCCGACCGGGCCGCTGTCATTACGTTTTCCGAATAACCTGCATTCACGATGCAGACAACCAGTTCGAATTTCTTTTCGTCGGCCATATCTATGCGTTGATTACTTGTTTTTCGTTGCTGAGGAAGCCGTAGGCAAGGGTGCCTATCATGCTGGAGAAGGGGACCGTGAAGGCTACGCCCTTGTAGTCTTCGCCCTTTTGGAAATGCTCATGGAGCAGGGAGATGATTTCCCCGGCTTCGTCTGAGCGAACTACGCTGAGCACCAGGGTTTTGGGACGGTCTGCCAGTCCCAAGTAGTTCAGGATGAGATGTGTGGTGCCCTTGCAGGGCATCGTAACCTGCAGGTTGGCCTGCCGGGATTGGATGAGGCTGGAAAAGTATGCCTGCTTGCTGTTGTGCACAATGGCAAACAGGAGTTCCAGTTTGACGGGCGCTATGTTTTTCTTGACGTCGGACATGGTCTATTCGAAGTAAATGATAGGGTCTTCTTCCGTGGAAGCCAGGATGCGGCGCATGGCGGCCTTGCGGCGGTGACGGGTGCTCAGGACAGACTTGAAGCCCAAGCTCTGGATGGTGATAAGGGGTGTCATGGCCACCATGGCCACCACGCCGAAGGCCAGCTCCAATACGCGGGATTCACCATGCATGGTTACGCAGGCGCCCACCACTAACGGAAGGATGAAGCTGGAGGTAAGCGGACCGCTGGCCACGCCGCCGGAGTCGAAGGCGATGGCCGTGTACAGCCTGGGTACGAAGAAGGACAGTCCCAGGGAAAGCAAGTACCCGGGAATGAGATAGTACAGGAGGGAGAAGTCAAAATACACCCTTATCACGGACAGGCCGATGGAAACGCCCACGCCAATGGACAGGGCCGTCATCATCTGCCTCTTGGACACCTCTCCGCCGGTGATGTCCTGTACCTGCGTATTGAGCACGTGCACGGCGGGCTCTGCCAGCACCACCACCATGCCTATGACAAAGGCCAGGCCGATGATGAGGGCCGGCTGCTGGGCTGCCAGCTGGGTGCCGATCTTGAAGCCGATGGGCATGAAGGCCATCTCCACGGCCGTGAGGAACAGGACCAGGCCCACAAAGGCATAGAGGATGCCAAAAATGATCTGGAGAATTTTGGTACGGGGAAGATGCAGGACGGTGAACTGGAGGATAAAGAAGAACAGGACGATAAAGACCAGGGACTTGGAGACGTTCACCATGGAGCTCACAAGGACATCGTCCATTCCTTCCGCCAGGATGCTGGCCATGGAATAGTCCGGCACTTTGAAGTTGATGTTCCCGTTGGACAGGATGGAGAGCACCAGGACGGCTGCAATGGGCCCCACCGAGCATAGTGCGATGAGGCCGAAGCTGTTTTCACTGGCATTGCGGCCGCCCACCGTAAGGGCGATACCCACGCCCAGGGCCATGATGAAGGGCACGGTGATGGGACCGGTGGTGACGCCGCCGGAGTCGAAGCACATGGACAGCAGAGGCCAGTTCTCATCCGAATCCATCAGGAGGGCGGCCAGGCAGAACAGCACCAGGTAGAAAAACATGAGGATGCTGGTGAGGTCGTGGTGGAAGAGGATTTTGATTACGCCCAACAGGAGCATGATTCCCACGCCCACCCCCACCGTGACGATGAGGACGGTCCCGTTCATGACGGCGCTCACCTGCGTGGCCAGGACGGCCAGGTCCGGTTCTGCGATGGTGATGAGCAGGCCCATCACAAAGGCCACCGACAGCAGCAAGCCCATCTTCTTGGAGGAGGTGAGGCCTTCTCCGATGTACTGCCCCATGGGCGTCATGGCCATATCGGCCCCTTGATTGAAAAGGCCGATGCCCAGGATGAGCAGGAGCGTAGCCACTCCGAAGGTGCTGAGTTCCTCGCCGGAGATGTCCACCCAGGGCGTGAGGGACAGCGCCAGGACGATAAGGCTCACCGGCAGCACGGAAACAAGCGATTCTTTGAACTTGCTTCCGAGGGAACGTGCGAGGTCCTTGAGGAGGGCTGTGTGAATACTCATAACTGCAAAGGTACGAAATAATCCTTATTTTACATATTTTGCCGTTCTTCCGTCACGGATGACGCCGGACCAGTTGAGGCCGAAGCCGAAGTCCCAGGCGTTGCCGGAGGCATCCACGAGCGGCCTCATGTCGTGGGGTACGTCTTCCAGCTGCTCCTCCACGGTCTTCATGTCGGCCGGCATCTGCATGGGAAGGAGGCCGGAAGGCTCGGCGGCGCCGCTTACGATGTCCAAGAGGGCCTGGTTCTGCACGCCGAAGCCCAGCAGGATGGCGTCTGCGTAGGGTTCCAGTTCGGCCAGGACGGCCGGGCGGCTCATGCTCACCACCACGATGACGGGTTTGGAGCCCATCGCCTTGCGGGTATCTAAAACGAGGTCCAGATCGGCCTCATTGTAGGTTTTGACGGTCTTTCCCTTGTAGGAACGGTTGGCGGAGGGCTCCCGGAAGTCTCCGCCGGCCAAGGAAACGGCGCGGGCATATTCGGCCTTGTAGGGCCTGTACTGCAGGCTGATGGGTACATAGCCGTTGCCGCCTTTCTTCCGGTCATTGACGTCGTAGCCTTCACCGTGGAAGGGTTCCTCGATGAAAACCAGAGCGAAATCGGCCTCCTGGGGCGTAGATGCCAGGTCGTAATACTTCTCCAGCAACTTGAGGCTTACCGGATAGTCCCAGTGGGATTCCGGGCCCATCGTGAGGCCGAAGGGACCGGGTGTCTGGGGATAGAAGCGCTTGGGGAACCAGACTTTCGGCCGATGGGATTCTTCGCTTCGCTCAGCATGACAGGGTAACACCCCGTTATGGTTTTTCACCATCACAATGGACTTGAGCTGGGCCTGGAAGCCGGCTTTCATGAATTCCGGCTTGCCCACCACTTCCTCTGCCCGGGCCGGGTCCGTGTAGGCGTTTTCAAACAGGCCGGTGCGGAAGGAGTTCAGCAGCAGGCGCACGGCCGACTGCTCGAAGCGCTGGCGGGCGCTTTCCTCTCCGTAGTCGGCCGCCCACAGCTTGTAGGCCTCCAGGATGGGCGTTTTGTCGTTGTTGCCGCCAAACTGGTCCACTCCGGCTTTCAGAATCTGGTAGTGGCGCTGGACAATGCTTTCCTGCTCCATGCCCCAGCACTTGCCGTCAAAGCTCTCCACGGCAGCGTTGTTGTGGGTGACGCCCCAGTCCGTGCACACCACGCCGTCGTAGGTGTATTTTCCGCGCAGGAGGTCTCCTATAATGTATTCGCTGTAGTTGTTGCCCACCTGCCTGCCGCCGGGGTCTATCCCGTAGGAGATGGTATAATAAGGCATGACGGCCGATGCCCGGCCGGTGCCGCCCTCCAGGGCGAAGGCCCCTTCGGTAAAGGCTTTCAGCTGTGTCTTGAAGTTGTTTCCCGGATAGACGGCGTACTTGCCGTAGTTGAAATGGGCGTCGCGGCCGCCTTCCTCCGGGCCGCCGGAGGGCCAGTGCTTGATCATGGCGTTCACGCTCTGGGGGCCCCAGCCGCCTCCCTCGGAGGTCTGGAAGCCGTCCACATAGGCGCGGGCCATGTCCGTGTCCAAGGCCGGGTCTTCGCCGAAGGTGCCGCCGAAGCGGGTCCAGCGCGGCTCGGTGGCCAGGTCTATCTGGGGGCTCAGGGCCGTGGCGATGCCTAAGGCGCGGTATTCGCGGGAGGCAATGTCTCCGAACTGTTTCACCAACTCCGGATCAAAGGTGGCGGCCAGTCCCAGGGGCATGGGCCAGAGGGAAATCTGTCCGCCGGAGCCTGCATTGTATTCGGCCGTGGCGGATGTCTCGTTACGCGGGTCGGAGGAATTGTTGACGGGGATGCCTTGTCCCAGACCTTCCACATAGGCCTGCACTTCATTGTTCCAGCGGGCGGCTACTTCCGGACTCTCCACGCTGGTTACCAGGATGGCCCGCAGGTTGTCTTCCTTCAGGAATTGGAGCTGCTGGTCCGTGATGTCCCATGCTTTGTGGTTGGTCTTGCCGGTATAGGAGGCTATGGGGGAGCCGTCTCCGGGGATGGACTGGTGGCTGCTGTAGAGCATGAGGCCGGCGATTTCCTCGATGGAAAGCCGTCCGGCCAGGTCTTTGGCGCGTGTCAGGGGTTCTATCCGCCAGTCCTCGTACGGGTCCAGGACACCGTTGCGGTTCAGGTCTTTGAAGGCATATCCGTTGTTTTCCAGGATAATGGCCGATGTATATCCCAGCGTGGGGCCACCCTTCTGGGTGACGAGGAAATAGCCGTCGGCCTCTTGAATTTGCCATTTGGGGCCGCAGGAGGCCAGTATCATCATGGCAAAGGCTCCTGCCAGGATTCTATTCTTCATATCCGTTCAGATTTTTCCCAAAGTTACGAATAATCCATGAGCTTTGCAGAAAATTTTGTATTTTTGGGAAACTAAACCGGTATGATGAAACGTTTCTTCGGTCTCGTTGCCGTTGTGACGGCCCTTTCTTCCTGCGGGCCCTCCTTCGAGGTGTACGACCTTCGCTGTGAGGGGCTGGCGGAGCCGCTGGGCATAGATAGCTGTGAGCCTCATTTCAGCTGGAAAATCCGCTCGGATGAGCCCATGCTGCAGACGGCTTATGAACTGGAGGTGCAGAACCTCTGGACGTCCGGCAAGGTGGCTTCCGACAAGCAGGTGATGGTTCCCTATGAAGGGCCGATGCTCGCGTCCCGGCAGCAGGCCTGCTGGCGCGTCCGTGTATGGCGGCAGGACGGGAAAGCCTCCCGCTGGAGCCCCTGGACGCGCTTTGGCGTGGGCATCGTGGCACCGGACACCCTCCGGGGCGTCTATATCGGCGCTGTTCCCGGAGAAGGCCGTGCGCCGCTGCTGAGAAAAAGATTCACCGCCCCCGGAGGAAAGGGGCTTCTGTATGTGAACTCCTTGGGCTATCACGAAGTCTTCCTGAACGGGAAGAAGGTTTCCGACCAGGTGCTGGCGCCGGCTGTTTCCCAATTGGATAAACGTTCACTCACAGTTGTTTACGAGCTTTCTCTGACAAAAGGAGAGAATGAACTTTGCCTTGCCGCCGGCTCCGGCTGGTACAAGAAGGCCACTTTTGACGCCGCGTACGACGGCCCGCTGGTAAAGGCGGAGTTGGATGTGGAAGGGGAGCCTCTTTTGGTGACGGACGCCTCCTGGGAAGGAGCCTGGAGCGGCTACCGGGACCTGGGCGACTGGCGTCCCCACGGCTTTGTGGGAGAGCGCATGGAGGCGGGTGTGGAGCCCGTCTGGGGCCCGGTGGACGTGGTGGACGTGCCCGTGGAAGCCTCCATGCAGATGTGCGAACCCTGCCGTGTGCAGGAGGTCCTGGAGCCGGTCTCCGTGGAACCCTATGGCAGCGGCTGGCGCATTGATATGGGCCGATGCATCAACGCCCTGGTGGAAATCCGGCTCCCGCAGCTCCCCGCCGGGCAGGTGGTCAAGGCCCTCTACAGCGATGTGGATGCTCCCGTCTTTGACACGTCCATCTGCGGTTACGACGAGCTGGTAAGTTCCGGAAAGCCGGAGGGAGATGTTTTCCGCAACCGCTTCAACCACCACGTGTTCCGTTATATCCAGATGGACAGCCTGGCGCAGAAACCGCTTTCCGTGCGGGCTCACCGGATGCGGACGGATTTCCCCAAAGAAGGAGCCTTCCGGTGCAGCGATCCGGAGCTTCAGGCCATTTACGACCTGGTGGACCATACCATAGAGAACCTGGCCTTCAACGGCTATATGGTGGACTGCGCCAGCATCGAGCGCCTGGGCTACGGCGGAGACGGAACGGCTTCCACCCTCACTTTGCAGACGCTGGCCTCCGTGGCACCCCTGTACCTGAACTGGCTGCAGGCCTGGGCCGATGCCCAGCGCCCCGACGGCGGCCTTCCCCATACGGCTCCCAACCCCTACACGGCCGGCGGCGGCCCTTATTGGTGCAGTTTCCTGGTGCAGGCAGCCTGGCAGACCTATCTGAGCTACGGGGACCGCAGGCCCATCGAGCGCTGGTACCCGGCCATGAAGCACTGGTTGGACTATGTGGACGCCTACAGTGTGGACGGCCTTCTGAAGCGCTGGCCGGACGAGAAATACCGCGGCTGGTACTTGGGAGACTGGGCCGCCCCCAAAGGGGTGGACGTGCAGGACCCCGCCTCCGTGGACTTGGTGAACAACTGTGCGCTCATGCAGGTGTACCGGGCTTTGGAGCAGATAGCCCTGCTTTTGGACAGGCAGGCCGATGCCGCCGCCTTCCGCCTCCGCTTGGAGGCGCTGGGCCGCAGGATTCATCAGACCTTCTTCCATCCCCAGGACAATACCTATGCCTCCGGAAGTCAGTTGGACTTGGTGTATCCGCTGCTCACGGGGGTGACGCCCGCCCATCTGCGGGACAAGGTGATATCGGCCCTGAAAGAGCGTACCGCCACGGTCTATGACGGCCATCTGGCCACAGGTCTGGTGGGGGTTCCCGTGATTACCCGCTGGGCCACCCAAAATGGTGAAGCGGAATGGCTGTACGGCCTGCTGAAGCAGCACAGTTATCCCGGTTACCTCTATATGCTGGACAACGGTGCCACGGGCGTGTGGGAAGAATGGGACGGCGGCCGAAGCCACCTTCACAACTGCTACAACGGCATAGGCAGCTGGTTCTACGAGGCTCTGGCTGGGATTGTGCCCGTAGAGCCCGGATACCGCCGGGTGCGCATCGCCCCGCAGCTGACCGACAAGCTGGAATGGGTGAAGGCCACGGTAGGGACTCCCTACGGCCCGCTCACCGTTTATCGGCAAGGAAAAGATATTCAAGTGGACGCCCCTGTGGGCATAGAAGTAGAGATATGTACGATTTAGCCATTATCGGCGGCGGCCCCGGAGGCTACCATGCTGCCGCAAAAGCCGCTCTGGCCGGCCTCAAGGTGATTCTGTTTGAAAAGCGGGAATTGGGCGGCGTGTGCCTCAATGAAGGCTGCATCCCCACCAAAACCCTCCTGTACAGTGCCAAGGTGCTGGATTACGCCCGTCATGCAGACCGCTATGGGATTGAGGTACAGGGGGCCGGTCCCGACTACGGCGCCATCCTCAAGCGCAAGACCAAGGTGGTGAAAAAGCTGGTGGGAGGCATCAAGGTGCAGATGCGGAATGCCGGTGTGGAAGTGATGGGCGGGGAAGCCGTGCTGGAAGGCCGGTCCGGCGAAGCCTTCACCATCGGCTGTGGCGGAGCGTCCTACCAGGCCGGGAACGTGCTTCTCTGCACGGGCTCCGAGGCGCTTGTCCCACCCATTCCGGGCCTCCGTGAAGGGCTGGGTACCACCGTCCTCACCAACCGGGAAATCCTGGAACTTCCGGAACTTCCGGAGCGCTTGGTGGTCATCGGCGGCGGCGTGATAGGCATGGAGTTCGCCAGTTTCTTCAACTCCATGGGCACACAGGTGACGGTGGTGGAGATGCTGCCCAAGATTCTGGGGCCGATGGACGGGGAAATCAGCGCCATGCTCCAGGCCCAGTACGCCAAGAAGGGCGTGGACTTCCATCTGGGCTGCCAGGTGGTGGCCGTGGAAGGAAACGAGGTGGTCTATAAGGATGCCGATGGGCAGGAGCAGCGGGCTGCGGGAGACAAGATTCTGGTCTCCGTGGGACGCCGGGCCCGTTTGGAGGGAATCGGCCTGGAAAAATTGGGCGTTCAGCTGGCCCTGAACCCCGCCGGAAGGCCTTATGGCGTGAAGGTGGACGGCCAGATGTGCACCAACGTGCCCGGCCTGTATGCCGCCGGTGACGTGACGGGCTTCTCCATGTTGGCCCATACGGCATACCGCGAGGGCGAGGTGGCGGTGAACACCATCCTGGGAAAGGCCGACCAGATGCACTACAATGCCATTCCGGGCGTTGTCTATACCCATCCGGAAGTGGCCGGCGTGGGCCTTACGGAGGAGGAGGCGGCATCGAAGGGCCTGACGGTGGAAGTGAAAAAACTCCCCATGGCGTATTCCGGCCGATTTGTGGCGGAAAACGAGAGGGGAGAGGGC
>CAJOMB010000007.1 GCA_905235615.1 uncultured Bacteroidales bacterium
CTGTTCGCTGCGTGAAAAACTAAACGCGCGTCAGCACCTACCATAATAAGAGGACGGCTCCACGGATGTGACTCCCCAAAAAGTAGATTTTCGGCAGATCCTTCGCATTGCTCAGGATGACATGCCTCTGAATGACAGGTTGGTGTCATTTTGAACAATCCTGTCATTCTGATTGCCTCATCTGTTATTCTGAACAAGTCTGTCATTCTGAACGAAGTGAAGAATCTACTTTTTAGCCGGCCTCTTAATCCCCAATCCGCCGGACCCTGACCGGCCCGGCGGGTTCCAAAACAACAAACTCTATGAAATACTTTGAAAAAACCGAGGGTATGGAAGGGGTGGCCTCCTGTTTTCTGAAAAACTACAGTTATGACTTTTTTAAGAGATAACAAAGACAACAACAACGAAACCAATCCGTACATCTATTCTTGCAGCGGGAGCGGGTGCGGAAGGAGCTGAATGAGAAGAAGATAAAGGAAGACGCCAACAGACACCCAAAAGGTTACTTGGCAAAGCAGAAATACGAGCCGGCCATCGCCTTGATCAAGTCCGGTTACTCCTTTCGGGAAGCGGCCCAGGCCCAGGGGCTGTCCGTTCCCAACCTTAGTAGATGGATCAAGAGAAATTATCCGGAGCTCTGGGAACTGCATTGTGCGCAATCCGGCCATCAAGGAAAACTGGACGGCGTACCCTCTGCATCTCCTTCTCGCTAAGATAATGATTTCCAGAAAAATCATTATCTTTGTACGCTATGAGTATGACAGTTGAATTTATTATCCGTTTGTTTGTGGCTGCCCTGATGGGCGGACTGATTGGCTATGAAAGGGAACTCAGAGGAAAGGAGGCCGGCATACGCACCCATTTGTTGGTGGCGGTGGGCGCCTGCCTGTTCATGATTATTTCCCAATATGGTTTCGCGGGCGCAGACCGGTTCGATTGGCGGCCGGCGTGGTGGGCGGCCTGGGTTTCCTGGGCGGCGGTATCATCATGAAGAACAAGCACGTGAGCGGTCTCACTACCGCGGCGGGCATCTGGGTGACGGGCGCCATCGGCATGGCTGTAGGAAGCGGCATGTATGAATTGGCCGGCTGCTGCCTGGTCCTGCTGCTCATCTTCGTGGTACTCATGAATTATCTCATCGTCCATTTGGGTGAGACGCAGGTTGACGTGGCTATATCGGCCCAAACGCGGGAGGACATGGAGGAGGCCGTCCATGCTTTGGGAAAGGAAGTGAGCCATTTTTCCTGGTGCAGGGACGGAAACCGCTACAAGGCCGATCTTTCCCTCATGGTCAAGAAGAAAGCCTATCCTGAGGGCCTCCTCAAACAACTTGGAGAACTTCATGGTGTTGAACTGTTAAGTATGGATTGAGCCCATCCGAAATAAGAGAAAGGAACACAAAAACTGATAGCCTTATGCGTAAATCCCTTCTGCTGTGCACTGCCGCCCTGTGTGTGGCTTGCACCGTGACGCCTGAAAAGCAGGCCCGTGACCTGGTTGCCAAGATGACTTTGGAAGAGAAGACCGGTCAGATGATGTCTGCTACCACCGCCATCGAGGCGCTGGGCATTCCGGAGTACAACTGGTGGGGCGAGGCCCTCCACGGGGTGGCCCGCAACGGCAAGGCCACCGTCTTTCCCATGCCCATCGGCATGGCGGCGTCTTTTGACGAGCCGCTTGTGTATGAGGTGTTTACGGCCGTGAGTGACGAGGCCCGCGTGAAGAACCGCCAGGCCATTGCCTCCGGCCATGTGGGCTGGTATCAGGGCTTGAGTTTCTGGACGCCCAACATCAATATCTTCCGGGATCCCCGCTGGGGCCGCGGAATGGAAACTTATGGGGAGGACCCTTATCTTACCGGCCAGTTGGGCATGGCCGTGGTGCGGGGCCTGCAAGGGCCTTCGGATGCACCGGTACTCAAGGCCCATGCCTGCGCCAAGCATTTTGCCGTGCATTCCGGTCCGGAGTGGAACCGCCACAGTTACAATGCCCAGGTGAGCGAGCGTGACCTCAGGGAAACGTATCTTCCCGCCTTCAAGGACTTGGTCACCAAAGCCGATGTGAAGGAAGTCATGATAGCCTACAACGCCTTCCGGGGCGTTCCCTGCGGCGCCAGCGACTACCTTATCAACACCATCCTGAGAGGGGAGTGGGGCTACAAAGGCCTCATTGTGTCCGACTGCGGCGCCATCTCCAATTTCTATGAACCCGGCTGTCACGGCTACAGCGAGGACGGCCCCCATGCCGCCGCCATGGCCGTCCATACCGGTACGGACCTGAACTGCGGAGATACGTACCGTTTCATTCCCGAGGCTGTGCAGCAGGGCCTTCTGGACGAGGCCGACGTGGACCGCTCCCTGGTGCGCCTTCTGTCCGAGCGCATCCGCTTGGGAGAGCTGACGCACAATACCGCTCCCTGGGACCACCTGAGTGACGATATCGTGGAGGGAGAAGCCCATCGGGCCCTTTCCCGCAAGATGGCGGAGGAAACGGTGGTGCTCCTGCAGAACAAGGGCGGCATCCTGCCCCTGCAGGCCAATGCCCGCATAGCCCTCATGGGCCCCAATGCCGATGACCGGGAAATGATGTGGGGCAATTACAATCCCATTCCGGAGTTCACCACCACCCTGGCCGATGGCCTGAAGGCCCGCATTCCGGGGCTGAAGGTGCTGAAGGGCTGCGGCATCGTAGGGGAGAAGGAGGATGCGTCGAAGCTCCTGAAGCAGTTGAACGACATTGACGTGGTGGTGTTTGCCGGCGGTATTTCCCCGCTGTATGAAGGCGAGGAGATGGATGTGGACGCGCCCGGTTTCCAAGGTGGAGACCGCACCAGCATGGAACTGCCGCAGGTGCAGCGGGAACTGCTCAAGGCTTTGCATGACGCGGGCAAGAAGGTGATCCTGGTGAATTTCTCCGGCAGCGCCATGGGGCTGGTTCCGGAGACGGAGTCCTGCGATGCCATCCTCCAGGCCTGGTACCCCGGCGAGGAAGGCGGCACCGTGCTGGCCGATATCCTGTACGGCGACGTGGTCCCTTCCGGCAAACTGCCCCTGACTTTCTACAAGAACGTGGACCAGTTGCCGGATTTCGAAAACTACGCCATGAAGGGCCGCACCTACCGCTATTTCGAGGGTGAACCGCTCTTCCCCTTCGGCTTCGGCCTGTCCTATACGGAATTCGCCTATGGAGAGGCCTCTGTAAAGGACGGCAAGCTGGTGGTTCCCGTTACCAATACCGGTTCCCGCACCGCCACCGAAGTGGTCCAGCTCTATGTAAGGAAGGCCGACGATACGGAAGGTCCCCTGAAGAGCCTGCGCGGATTCCGGCGGATAACGGTTCCCGCAGGTGAGACGGTCCAGGTGGCTTTGCCCCTGTCGGCCGATACGTTCCTTAGCTGGAGCGAAGAGAAGCAGGACATGGTTCCCATGAAAGGAGAATGGGAACTCCTTTATGGCGGGAGCTCCCATTCACTGCAGAAGGTTTCTTACAAGTACTGATTACTTTTTGAACCACTCCAGGCACTGACGGCAGAGGGCGGAGATTTCCTCCCACTTGCCGGCGGCCACCACGTCCTTGGGGAAGAGCTTGGAGCCCATGCCCACGGCGGTGACGCCGCTCTTGGACCAGGCCGTGAGGTTCTCCTCGGTGGGTTCCACGGCGCCGGTGCACATGACCATGGCCCAGGGCAGGGGCCCCAGGATGTTCTTTACGAAGGAAGGCCCGCCCACGTTGCCGGCGGGGAAGACTTTCACCAGGTCGCAGCCCAGTTCCATGGCTTTCACCATTTCCGTGACGGTGCCGCAGCCGGGGCTGTAGGGCACGCCGCGACGGTTGGCCAGTTTCACCACGTCTTCGGCCATGCAGGGGGACACCAGGAAATCGGCCCCCATCTGCATGTAGAGGACGGCGGTGGGGGCATCCAGGATGGTGCCGGCGCCCAGGGCCATCTGAGGGCATTCCTTGCGCACGAAGGCCATCACTTCCTTGAACACTTCGTTGGCGCCGTCGCCGCGGTTGGTGAACTCGAAGGCGCGGATACCGCCGTCGTAGCAGGCTTTCACCACCTTCTTGGTAATCTCTGCATCCTTGTTGTAGAATACCGGAACTATGCCCGTATTCTTGATGATACTGATGGTATCGATTTTATTGAATTTTGCCATAATTAATCTTTGGTTTAGATGCCCGGTCGGAGCCGGGCATGACGCGTCATAGCCGACCTGATCGGCTATCTATCTGCTTACACGGCCACTGCCGCCGCCGTTGATGAGACCTTCCACCTCGGAGACGGTGACACGGTTGTAGTCACCGATGATGGTGTGCTTGAGGCAGGAAGCGGCTGCGGCGAATTCGATGGCTTCCTGGTCTGTTTCGTAGGCCAGCAGGCCGTACAGCAGGCCGCCCATGAAGGAGTCTCCGCCGCCCACGCGGTCCACGATATGGGTGATGTCGTAGCGCTTGGACTGCCAGAGGGTCTTTCCGTCGTACAGGACGCCGCCCCAGGTGTTGTGGTTGGCGTTGATGGAGCCGCGTAGGGTGATGGCCACCTTCTTGCAGCGGGGGAAGCGCTTCATCAGCTGCTGAGCCACGCTCACGAAGATGCTCTGGTCAATCTCGCCGCCGGTCTTCTCCGCGTCGAAGCCTTCGGGCTTGATGCCGAATTCCTTCTCCGCGTCTTCCTCGTTGCCCAGGATGAGGTCGCAGCCTTCCACCAGGGCGGGCATGACCTCAGAGGCGCTCTTGCCGTATTTCCAGAGTTTCTTGCGGTAGTTGAGGTCGCAGGAAACCTTCACGCCCATCTCATTGGCCACTTTGATGGCCTCTAAGCAGGCATCGGCGGCACCCTGGCTCAGGGCGGGGGTGATGCCGGTCCAGTGGAACCAATCGGCCCCTTCCAGGACTTTGTGCCAGTCCACCATGCCGGGCTGAATCTCGGAGATGGCGGAGTGGGCGCGGTCATAGACCACCTTGGAGCCGCGGGCTACGGCACCGGTTTCCAGATAGTAAATGCCCACGCGGTCTCCACCATAGACGATGGAATCTGTGTTTACGCCGAAGCCCTTGAGCTCGGCCGTGCACATTTCAGCGATGTCGTTCTTGGGAAGACGGGTTACGAAGTGGGCGTCTATGCCGTAGTTGGCCAGGGAAACGGCCACGTTGGCTTCTCCGCCGCCGAAGGTGGCGTCGAACTGACGGGCCTGCGAAAAACGCAGATACCCGGGGGTGGAGAGGCGAAGCATCACTTCGCCGAAGGTTACTACTTTTGCCATGTGCTGTTTTTATTTGATGATTGTCTTTCAATAAGTTCCATGGGGATTACCTGGGTGTCCCGCCGGCCTTCGAGGAAGGCGCGGGCCGCGGCTTCTCCCATTTCGAAGGGATGTTGGTTCAGAATACTCAGGGAAGGTGTCATGAGGGCGGTGAAACCTTCGTTGGAGGTGCCCACGATGCCGAATTCTTCCGGAACGCGGATGCCTTTTTCCTGGAGGGCGTCGATGGCGCCCAAGGCCGAGAAGGCACCGGCGCTGTACAGGGCGTCGCAGCCGGCCTCGATGGCCTTGAGACTGGCGTCGTAACCGGTTTCCCGGACGATGGTATTGTAATAGACCCTTTTTTCATCGAAGGGGAGTCCGGCGTCTTGCAGGGCCATGCGATAGCCGGCCAGGCGCTCTACATAGGCCTGGGAGGTCATGTAACCGGCCAGCGTGCCGATTTTCCGATATCCGGCCTCTATCAGATGACGGGTGGCCGTGTAGGCTCCGTCAAAGTTGGCGCCCACGATTTTGGCCCCGGGGAGGTCCGGGAATACGCGGTCAAACTGGATGAGGGGGGTGTTGCCCAGGATTTCCTTGACATGGTTTCCGTTGGGCGCGTCGATGGAATGGGAGAGCAGGATGCCTGCCACACGGTAGTTCTTGAGGGTCTTGAGGGCCTGGATTTCCGCCTCCACGCTTTCCAATGTCTGGCTGATCAGGACGCTGTAGCCGGCCTGCTTGAGGACGCTTTCTGCGCCGCCGATGCAGTTGGAAAAGAATTCACGGTGAATCCGGGGAACCACGATTCCCACAATCATGGATTGTCCTTTCCGGAGGTTGGCCGCCACCACATTCCTTTCGTAGCCCATCTCGCGGGCGGCTTGCTCTACGGCCCTGCGCGTCTCTTCCTTTACGCGGGGATGGCCGGCCAGGGCCCGGGAAACCGTGGAGGGGGTGATGCCCAAGGCTTTCGCGATGTCTGTGATGGTGGTCATTCCGATTGTGGTTAATTTTCTGCAAAGATACAAACGTTTGTACAAAACGCAAATTTTTTTTACATTTGCGGACATGAAACGTATGTTATCGGCCCTTTTAGTAACACTGTGCGTCTCCTGTTCCGTGAGGGAGACGGTGCCATTCACCAATCCGGTCCTTCATTTCGACTATTCCGACCCGGACGTATGCCGGGTGGGGGATGACTATTACATGACGGCTTCCTCCTTCAATTTCTTCCCGGGGCTTCCCATTCTTCACTCCCGTGACCTGGTGCATTGGGAGCAGGTGGGGGCTGCGCTTTCGGATTATCCCGACTCCGAGTTCCACGAGGCGGTGCAGCACGGCTGCGGCGTATGGGCACCGGCCATCCGTTACCATGATGGCTGGTATAACATTTTTGTTGGGAATCCTGACAAAGGTGTTTTCATGGTTAGAACTCAGGATGTTACAGGCCATTGGGAGCCGCCCATCTGGGTGGTGGAGCAGAAGGGCTTCATTGACCCGTGTCCGCTTTGGGACGAGGACGGAAACGCCTGGCTCTCGCATGCGGCCGCCGGTTCCCGCGCCGGTCTCAAGAGCATTCTCTTCGTGGCCCCCATGAAGGCCGATGGAACCGCCCTCACTGGCCCTTCCCGCATTGTTTATGACGGGCATCTGACGCAGCCCACCATTGAGGGAACCAAGTTCTACAAGCGGAATGGCTGGTACTATATCTTTGCACCGGCCGGCGGTGTGGCTACCGGCTGGCAGACGGTGCTCCGCTCCCGTAGCGTTTACGGGCCTTATGAAGAAAAGACAGTGATGGCCTGGGCCCCCGGAACGGTGAACGGCCCGCATCAGGGCGCCTGGGTAGAGGGACCCGACGGCCGAGACTGGTTCCTCCACTTCCAGGACAAGGGTGCGTACGGCCGCATCGTCCATCTCCAACCCCTCACCTGGCAGGCCGATGACTGGCCCCTGATAGGCGAAGATCCGGACGGGGACGGGGTGGGCGCCCCGGTGGCCGGAGGGCAAGTGGAATTTGTTCCGAAAAAGAGCCGGCGTCCCGGAACAGGCCCCTACGGGCTGCCTTACGGCTGGCAATATCCTTCGGTGCCGGGACCGTACTATCACATGGCCCTGCCGGACGGAGGGGTGCGGCTCTACAGCGTGAAACAGGATCATATCGGCCTTTGGGAATGCCCCAACCTGCTGGAAACCATGTTCCCGGCGGAAAGCTTCACCACCACTGCCAGGCTCACTTTCCATCCCAATCCGCAACTGAAAGAGCGGGGAGAGACGGCGGGCTTTGTGGTGATGGGGGAGAGCTATGCCGGTGTGCGTCTTCAAGATACGGCTGATGGCGCCGCCCTGCAATATATTGAATGTATTGACGCGCACAAAGGGGCCGATGAAACGGTGGCACCCCTTGCCCTTCTGGATTATGAGCTTATTCCGCAGCATCATCCTTACAGCTCCGGCAATGTGCCTGAGGTGGCGTATCCGGATGCCCGGGAAGTAACGGTCTGGGTGAGGTTGGAAGTGACGCCGCAGGAGGTGGAGGGGAATGTTCCCGATGCGATCTGCCGCTTTTCCTACAGTCTTGACGGGGAGTCGTTTACGGCTGCCGGAAAGCCTTTCGTGGCCGCACCCGGCCGATGGGTGGGCGCCCGGCAGGCTTTCTTCTGCAATCGCTCCGCCTCCAAGAACGATTCGGGTTGGGTGGATGTGAACCTTCTTTAGTTTTGAAAATCTTTTAATTTCACTTTTTTTGCAATTTGTGCAAACGTTTGGATTATTTTCCTTATCTTTGCAGCACATACAAAGAAACTAATGACCAATAATTTCTTTAAGTCGTTCATTTTCACGACATTATTGTTTTTTACCCTCTCTTGTGTACAGGAGGGCAAACGTTTGCACAATATTCCTTTCGACATGCCGGAAGTGCAGCTTCCCTCCATACCCGGCAGGGAAGTAGTGCTCACAGGCTATGGAGCCGTGGGGGATGGCGTCACCCTTTGCACGGAGGCTTTTTCCCAGGCTTTCGAGGCCTTGGAGAAGCAGGGCGGAGGCCGCCTTGTTGTCCCGGACGGCATCTGGCTCACGGGTCCCATCGGCCTGAAGAGCCATACGGAACTCCATCTGAGCGACAACGCCGTCATTGTCTTTTCGGCCCACCAAGACCTTTATCCCATCATCCAGACCAATTTCGAGGGGCTGGATATGAAGCGCTGCCTCTCTCCCATCCATGCGGAGGGCGCGACGGATATTGCCATCACCGGAAAAGGCACCATAGACGGCAACGGAACCCCCTGGCGGGAACTGAAAAAGCGCAAGGTGGGGGACGATATCTGGAAGCCCACCGTCAAGGAGGGGGGGGTGCTTTCGGAAGACGGCCAAACCTGGTACCCGGACGAGGGCTATAAGAAAGCCCGCCTCACGGCCGGTTCCCTCAACAAGCAGGCCGATTCCCTGGACCTTCAGGAAATCAAGACCTTCCTGCGCCCCGTGCTGGTTTCCCTCCGGAACTGCGAACGGGTGCTGCTGGAAGACGCCACTTTCCAGAATTCCCCGGCCTGGAACATCCATCCGCTGTGGTGCAAACACGTGACGGTGAAGAATATCCAGGTCCGTAACCCCCATTATTCCACCAACGGAGACGGTATAGACATCGAAGCCTGCGAGAACGTCCATGTGAGCGGCAGCAGTTTCGACGTGGGTGACGACGCCATCTGCATCAAGTCCGGCAAGGACGAGGACGGGCGCCGTTACGGCATTCCCTGCCGGAATCTGGTCATCGAGAATTGCACGGTCTATCACGGCCACGGCGGCTTTGTGATCGGCAGCGAGATGAGTGGCGGCGCCCGGAATATCCTGGTGCGTAACTGCCGTTTCATGGGAACGGACGTGGGCCTGCGTTTCAAGAGCACACGCGGCCGGGGCGGCGTGGTAAAGGACATCTGGTGCCGGGACATCTATATGAAGGACATCAGCTCCTACGGTGTCATCTTCAATCTGTACTATGCCGGTGTGGCGGAGTCGGACAAGGGTGAGGACGGCAAGGAAGATCTCCTCCCCGTGGACGAGACCACGCCCGAATTCAAAGATATCCATTTTGATCACATTGTTTGCAGTGGCGCCGGGCAGGCCATTTATATCAATGGCCTGCCGGAGCTGCCCATCCGTGGTCTGGATTTCCATAACAGCGTATTTACCGCCCGCAAGGGTGCGGAAGTACACTATGCCCAGAATGTTACTTTTGACAACGTGACCGTAAACGGAAAAGCCCTATGATGAGATTGTCTTCGCTTGTCGCACTTTGGCTTCTTGCCTGTTCCTTCACCACCGTGCATCTCATGGGAGACAGCACCATGGCGGAAAAAGACCTGCCCAAGGCCGGTCAGGAGCGTGGCTGGGGCATGATGTTCCAGAATTTCCTGGACCCTTCCGAGGTGAAGGTGGTCAATTATGCCCAGAACGGGCGCAGCACCAAGAGTTTCCGGGACCTGGGCCTCTGGGACAAGGTTTATGCTGCCGTGCAGCCTGGAGACTATGTGTTTATCCAGTTCGGCCATAACGACGCCAAGGAGAGTGACCCTGCCCGCTATGCGGCCCCCTGGGGCGCCTATCAGGACAACCTCCGCCTCTTCATCGACGGTGTACGGGAGAAGGGCGGCACGCCGGTGCTCCTTACCCCCGTCGCCCGCCGCTGGTTCAAGGAAAAGGGCCTGGACCGCAACTGTCACGGGGATTATCCCGCCGCCATGAAGGCTGTGGCCGCCGAGAAGGACGTCACCCTTCTGGATGTCACCACCCCCACGCTGGACTGGTTGCAAGGGCTGGGAGACGAGGCCTCCAAGGCTTATTTCATGATTTCAACGGGCAAGGATGACAACACCCACCTGGTACCCTGCGGCGCCCGCAAGGTGACGGAAATTGTCTGCGGCCTCATCAAGGAACAAATCCCTGAGCTGGCGCAGCACCTTGTCTATTATAATATCGTGATATCGGCCGATGGGCATGGGGACTTCCAGACGGTGCAGGAAGGGGTGAACGCCATTCCCGATTACAGCCACAAGGAGATTACGAAGGTGCTTGTCCGGAACGGTGTCTATAAGGAGGAGATTTCCATTCCGCACACCAAGTTCCGCGTGCATTTCCGGGGAGAGGACGCGGAAAAGACCATCCTCACCTATGACAAATACGCCAAGAAGCTCTGGCCAGGACGGGATTTCCCCGTTGGGACCAGCGGCAGCGCCAGCATCTACATCCACGCCAGTTACATCACCTTCGAGGACATCACCTTCGAGAACAGCGCGGGTGAGGGCAAGGAAATCGGCCAGGCGGTGGCGGTCTTCTGCGACGGAGACTTCCTCTTTTTCAACCGCTGCCGTTTCTTAGGCAATCAGGACACTCTTTATACCTATGGCCGATATGGGAAGTTCGGCGGCATCAAACGCAACTACTTCAGGGACTGTTATATAGAGGGCACCACGGATTTTATCTTCGGAACCAGCATCGCCTACTTCGAAGGCTGCGAAATCCGCTCCAAGAAAGACAGCTACATCACGGCCGCCAGCACCCTGGAGGGCCAGAAATACGGCTATGTCTTTTACAAATGCAAGCTCACGGCTGATGAAGGCGTGACCAAGTGCTACCTGGGCCGCCCCTGGGGCGCCTATGCCAAGACGGTGTTCATCGAGTGCGAACTGGGCAGTCACATTCTTCCGGAAGGCTGGCACGACTGGGAGAAGGACGGCAAGCCGGACACCAAGAAGAATTCCTATTACGCGGAGTATAGGAATTACGGCCCCGGAGCTGCCGGAGAACGGGTGAAGTGGAGCCACAGGCTCAATGCCCGGCAGGCAGGGGAGTACAGTTTCGAGAAAGTCATGTACCAGAGCCAGGACGGCATTGTCTGGGATCCTTATAACAACAAATGAGAAAATCAGCTATCATACTGGCCGCGTTTGCCTTGACGGCCTGCACGGCCAAGGCGCCGCTGTCTCTGCGGGTGGTGGAGTCTGAAATGACCCGCTTCCCGGAGGCTTCGTATATCGACGGCCTGGAAGGCAAGCTCAAATGGAACTACACCACCGGCTTGGAGCTCAAGGCCATGCTGGATGTGTATGAGATGGCCGATCAGGTCGGCCATGACGTCCGTCATTCCCGGCTTGACCGGGAATCTATCCTCTCCTACGTGGACGCGTGGTACGACGCCATCATCGACAGCACGGGCCGGATTTACAAATACAAGAAATCCAATTACTCCACAGACCACGTTTGTCCGGGCCGTACGCTGTTCCAACTTTACGACATGACCGGCAAGGAGAAGTACCGTGCCGCCATGGACACCCTTTACAGCCAGCTGCAGATCCAGCCCCGCACCCCGGAGGGAAACTTCTGGCACAAGGCTGTTTACCCCAATCAGGTATGGTTGGACGGCCTGTATATGGCCCAGCCGTTCTATGCGGAGTACACCCGTCGCTATGTGACGGACAGCCTGCAGCGGGAGAAAAATTACGGAGACATCGTGCTCCAGTTCTCTACCGCATATGACAAGACCTTCGACCCTTCCACCGGCCTGTTGCGCCATGCCTACGACGCTTCCCGGGAGATGTTCTGGTGTGATTCTCAGACGGGGCAGAGCGCCCATGCCTGGGGCCGGGCCATAGGCTGGTACGTCATGGCTCTGGTGGACGTGATGGAGATAATCCCCGAGGAAGCTTACAGGGTCCACTTGAAGGGTATTCTCAATAATGTCTATGAGGCGTTGCCCCGTTATGCCGATCCCGAAACGGGCCTATGGTACCAGGTTCTGGACTGCCCTTCCCGCGAAGGAAACTATCTGGAAGCCACCTGCAACGCCATGTTTGTGTATGCCTGGCTCAAGGGCTGCCGCTTAGGCGCCCTCAAAGGCCGTGAAGAGGCCCTGAAGGCCTATGATTCCCTCCTTGCCACCTTTGTCCGCGAGGATGAGGACGGCCTTGTAAACCTGAACCGCTGCTGCGAGGTGGCCGGCCTGGGCGGCAAGCAGAACCGCAAAGGAGACTACGACTATTATATCCATGAACCTGTCCGCTCCAATGACCCCAAGGGCATCGGCCCTCTCATCTGGGCGGCGCTTGAAAGAGAAAAGCTATGAAAACGAAACTTTTTGCCTTCATCGGGTGCATAGGCATCCTGGCGGCCTGTGGCGGGAAGGACAATCCTTCCGATGGCGGTGGCTCTACTCCTGCGACCACGCAGCCGTCGGCCCCTACCAATCTGAAGCTTCACAGTTCCACCGAGACTTCCCTTACTTTCCAGTGGGATGCCATGAAGGGGGCGGCCGGTTATTCTTATACCCTTTCCCAAAACGGCACCCAGTTGCAGGAGGGGAATACCAACAACCGGAACGTGAGCCTGAGCGGTCTGTCCAAAGCGACCACCTATACTTTTACGGTATGCAGCGTTGCGGGCAGCTACAAGTCTTCCGGAACTTCCATCGAGGCCAAGACAGCCGGAACGGAAGATCCTACGCCTCCGGTATCTTCGATTGAGTATGCCGATTTCCTCATCCCTTCCGATGAGGAAGACGGCGTGGCCCGTGCTTTCCCCGGTGCGGAAGGTGGCGGCATGTATACCACCGGCGGCCGTGGGGGCAAGGTGTATCATGTGACCAAACTCACGGATGACGGCTCTGAGGGCACCCTGCGCTATGGTATTGAGAAGGAGTCCCGGCCCCTCACCATCGTCTTTGACGTGGCCGGCATCATTCCGCTGTCCAAAGCCCTTAAGATAGAAAAGGGCAATGTCACCCTGGCCGGGCAGACCGCTCCCGGTGGTGGCATTTGCCTCAAGAACTACAACTTCCGCATCGCCGCCAGCAACGTGATTGTCCGTTTCATGCGTTTCCGTATGGGCGACGAGGCCAAAACGGAAGACGATGCCCTGAATCTTTATACCGGGGAGAACAATATCAAAGATGTGATTATCGACCATTGCTCCCTGAGCTGGAGTACGGACGAGTGTGGTTCTTTCTACGGAATGACCAACTTCTCCCTGCAGTGGTGCATCCTCTCCGAGAGCCTTCGCATCTCCATCCATGAAAAGGGCAAACATGGGTATGGCGGTATTTGGGGCGGTGCCAACGCCACTTATCACCACAATCTGCTGGCCCATCATGACAGCCGCAATCCCCGTATTGACCATGACTATGTGTCCACGCTCAAGGGTCCCGTTTCCCTGGTGAACAATGTCATCTACAACTGGGGAGACAACAGCTGCTATGGCGGAGAAAGCAAACCCGGCAGCGATTTCAAGAAATACAATATCGTCAACAACTACTATAAGCCCGGTCCGGCAACGGCTTCCGGCAAGATCCGCTTCCTGGATCCCACCGTCAAGTGCTCCAACTGCGATTCCGCGCATCCGGACCAGGTGGTCCCCGGCCATTTCTATATGACGGGCAACATCATGGACGGCAATGAGGCTTATTCGGCCGACAACTGGAGCGGAAAGGCCACTACGGCATCGGCCGCTTTGATTCCCACCATCAAGGCGACATCGGCCTTCGTCTATTCAGAGAGGGAGACATCCCTTTCCCTGCACAAAGCTGACGATGCCTTCAAGCAGGTCCTTGATTACGCCGGCGCCAGCCTCGTGAGAGACGCTGTGGATGAGCGGGTTGCCGAGGAAACGGAGGAGGGCAAATTTACCTTCTCCGGCTCCAATGGTTCCGACAAGGGTTTTATCGACACCCAGAGTGACGTGGGCGGCTGGCCTTCCTACAGCGGCACCAAGGTGACGGATACGGACGGCGACGGAATTCCGGATGCTGTCGAGGACGCCTGGGGACTGAACAAGAATGTGGCTTCCGACGGTGCGGCCGTTACGCTGGACGGGAAGAAGCGCTATACCAACCTGGAAATGTACCTCCATTATCTGGTCCGCGACATCGTGGCGAAGCAGAATGAAAACGGAACCTATACCAAACAACTATAATTAATTAACTAACAACCTAATCTAATGAAAGCAAAGAAATTACTTCTTGCGCTGCTTGGAATGGTGACGGCACTCTCCCTGAGCGCCCAGACTACCGTTAAAGGTATTGTCACGGACGAGACGGGAGAACCCCTTATCGGCGCCGGTGTCATGGTGGAAGGAACCACCACGGGCACCATCACCGGTATCGACGGCGATTATGTCCTCACCGTTCCCGAGAATGCAGTGAATCTGGTTTTCTCCTTCATCGGCCTGGCGGAACAAGTTGTTCCCATTGCCGGTCAGACGGAGATCAATGTGGTCCTGAAGGCCGATCAGACCTTCCTGGACGAGGTTGTGGTGGTGGGTTATGCCACCGTCAAGCGCCGCGACCTGCTGGGTTCGGTGTCCTCCGTGGGTGCCGACAAGCTGGCCGAGCAGCCCGTGACCTCCGTGTCCCAAGCCCTCTCCGGTAAGATGGCCGGTGTTTCCGTGGTCACCACCGAAGGCGACCCGGACGCCGACATCAAGATCCGTGTGCGTGGTGGTGGTTCCATCACCCAGGACAGCAGCCCGCTGTATATCGTGGACGGCTTCCCGGTGGAATCCATCAACGACATCTCCTCATCGGAAATTGCCTCCATCGACGTTCTGAAGGACGCTTTCTCCACGGCCATCTACGGTTCCCGCGGTGCCAACGGTGTAGTGATTGTGACTACCAAGAGCGCGGAGAAAGGCCAGAAGATTTCCGTGAAACTCAATGCCTACTATGGTCTCAAGACCATGGCCAACAAGAATGCCATCCAGGCTATGGATGCGGAGAACTTCGTGAAGTTCCAGTATGAGTTGGCCACCATCCGCGGCAATGTAGATAACAACTACACCCCGTATTTCGGTTCCTTCGACGACATTGACCTGTACAAGGGCCTGCCCACCAACAACTGGGTGGACGCCGTCTTTGGAAACACCGGTTCTTCCTTCAGCATCGACGGTTCCATTTCCGGCAGCGGTGAGAACTACAACTGGACGCTGGGTTATGCCCATCTGGGCGACAATGCCATCATGTCCGGTTCCAACTACACCCGTGACAACTTGAATTTCAAAGGTAATTTCAAGACTTCCAAGACCACCAGCGTTGACGTGAACGTGCGTTACTCCAAGATCAACGTGCGCGGCTCCGGAGCCAACGGTATCAACGACCAGGGTTCCACCGCCGGTAACGGCCGTCTCAAGCACGCCGTGGCCTATGCACCCATCCCCGTGGCTGCCACTTCCTCCGATTCCGACCTGGAGCAGGACTATGGCGACAACGCTCCGCCGCTCCAGTCCGTGGCCGACAACGACTCCAAGCGTGTCCGTAAGACCTGGAATGCCAACGCGGCCTTCAACTGGACCATCATCGACAATCTGAAACTCAAGATTGAAGGCGGTCTGGAAGACTACCGTCAGGGTGACGACCGTTTCTACGGCCTTACCACTTACTATGTGGCCAACAACTCCACGGTGAAGAATACTCCTTCCACCCAGCACAAGGAAGCTTTCCGCACCCGTTATCGTAATACGAACACCCTCAATTACGATTTCGCCGATGTGATCAAGAATCCCGACCACAGCCTGAACGCCCTCTTGGGTGAGGAAATGACCATCACCAAGAGCAACACCATTACGGATATGGTGGATGGTTTTCCTACCTTCTACGATGCCCAGATGGCTTGGAACTTCATGGCTTCCGGTACGCCGGCTTCCTCCAACAACCAGATCAGCGCCGACGACAAGCTCCTTTCCTTCTTCGGCCGCGTGAACTACGATTACAAGCACAAGTACTCCGTTGGCGTTACCCTCCGTGCCGATGGTTCCTCCAAGTTTGCCCGCGGTCACCGCTGGGGCTTCTTCCCCTCCGCCGCCGCATCCTGGACCATTTCCAACGAGCCTTGGATGGACGCTTCCCACAGCTGGTTGGACCAGCTCAAGCTCCGTTACAGCTTCGGTACTGCCGGTAACAACAACATTCCTTCCGGTCAGCTGATGAAGGAATATGCTTCCTCCACCACTTCGTGGCTTTCCATGACCAACAACATCTTCACGGCCGGCAAGATTCTGAACAACCCGGATCTGACCTGGGAAACCACCTATACCCATAACCTGGGTCTGGACTTCTCCTTCTTCCAGAGCCGTCTGAGCGGTAGCATCGAGGTTTATCAGAACGATATCAAGAACCTTCTGATCAACTTCCCCATCCCCGGTTCCGGTTATGACAGCCAGTACCAGAACATCGGCTCCACCCGCAACCGCGGTGTCGAGCTCACGCTCAACGCTCCCATCATTTCCAAGAAGGATTTCTCCCTGAATATCGGCGGCAACATCGCTTACAACCAGAACACTGTTACCAGCCTTGGCGGTCTGGAGTCCATCATGGCTCAGTCCTATTGGGCTTCCACCGAAATCGGTGACGACTACATTGTTCAGGTGGGACAGCCTTTAGGCAACATGTACGGTTACGTAAGCGACGGCATGTACACGGTGAACGACTTCACCTATGACGGTGCCAAGTGGGTGCTCAACGAAGGGGTGGTGGACTGCTCCTCCATCCTGGGCGCTTCCTACATGCGTCCCGGCGCTCCCAAGTTCAAGAATGTGGACGGTTCCGGGGACAACAAGGTCACCAATGCTGACCGCACCGTCATCGGAAAGGCCACTCCGGACTTCACCGGCGGTTTCAACCTCTCCGGTTATGTCCACGGCTTCGATTTCAGCGCCAACTTCAACTTCATGATCGGCAACCAGGTGTACAACGCCAACAAGGTGGAATTCACCTCTTCCCGTAAGTACTACAACCGTAACCTCCTCAATTCCATGGATGTGGCCAAGCGCTGGACCAATATTGACTGGGCTACCGGCGAGGAAATCACCGATGCCGCCACGCTCCAGAGCGTGAACGCCGGCAAGACCATGTGGAATCCGGCCGTCGGCAACGCCATCTTCAGCAGCTGGGCTGTGGAGGACGGCTCCTTCCTGCGTCTGCAGAGCGCCACCATCGGCTACACTCTTCCGGAAGACCTCACCAAGAAAATCTACATCCGCAAACTCCGCATCTACGTGACCGGAACCAATCTGTTCTGCCTCACCAAGTACAGCGGATATGACCCCGAAGTGGACACCCGCCGTGCCACTCCGCTCACCCCGGGCGTGGATTACTCCGCATATCCTAAGAGCATCGGCTTCGTGGCCGGTATCAACCTCACTTTCTAATCCGCTACAGACATGAAAAAGATTGCATATATCCTTTCTGCGGTGATTGTTGCCGCCATGGCGGTTTCCTGCGAGAAATTCCTGGATTCGGAATCCCCGTCCACCTTTGACTCGGCTTCCGTGTATTCCAACTACTCCCTCACGGAGAATACCATCTTCTCCATTGCCCAGAGCTTTGGTGAAACCAACAACTACCGTGGCCGTTACCTCAGCTGGATTGGCCTGAACAGCGATATCGAGTGGTACAATACCTACAAGCCCACCGATGAGAAGTATCAGATTGCCGGCTATGCCCAGCTGCCCAACAACAGCCAGCTGAACCTGAACAACGGACCGTTTGCCAAGATGTACGAGGCCATTGAGCGGGCCAACCTGTGCATCGAGGGTATCCGAGAGTATGGCAATCCCGGGGAAAATGCCGATATGGCCTATCTCCTGGGTGAAGCCCTGACCCTCCGTGCCATGATTTATTATGACCTGGTACGTGCCTGGGGAGATATCCCGGCCCGTTTCACTTCCACCACCTCCGAGACCATCTACAAGGAGAAGGTGAGCCGTGACGAGATTTTCAAGCAGCTTCTGGCAGACCTTGAGGAGGCCATTCCCTATCTGCCCTGGCCGGGTGCCACCGCCGCCACTTCCCGTACCGACCGCGTGAACAAGATGTTCGCCATCGGCCAGTATGCCCGTATCGCCCTCATGGCCGCCGGCTATGCCCAGCGTCCGGATGACGGCATGGTGGGTACCGGAGACCTGGGAACCAACCGCAAGACCAACGATCCCGACTTGCAGGCTTCTGTCCTTTATCCCAAGGCCCTGACGTACCTGAAGGATGCCATTTCTTCCCAGACGGCTTCCCTGGAAGACTTCGAGACCTATTGGAAGAACCAGAGCAACCAGGATAACCTGCAGGCAGGCCCCGGGCATGAGACCCTCTTTGTAATTCCGTTCTCTGATGGCCGCGGCCGTTGGAACTACACCTTTGCCGTCCGTTCCGAGGGCTCCAGCTATGCCGGTGGTGCTACGGTAACCCGTGGCGGTGATGCCGGCCCTGTCCCTACCATGTGGTTCAAGTATGACGCCCAGGATGTCCGTCGTGACATCAGCTGCGTGAACTGGCGCTGGAACGAGAACGACGAGCAGGAACTGGTGGGTATCCAGAAATGGTACTTCGGCAAGTATCGTTGGGAATGGCTCACGAAGAACCCTTACAAAGGCGGCAACGATGACGGCATCAAGCCTGTTGTGCTCCGCTATGCCGATATCCTTCTGATGGCCGCCGAGATGGCCAACGAGCAGAGCGACCTGGATTATGCCAAGGATTGCCTGTTGGAGGTTCGCCTGCGTGCCTTCCCGAACGACCTGGACCGCGGCGCTTACGATTATGTGAGCGGCATTACCTCCAAGGATGACATGTTTGACGCCATCGTGGACGAGCGTGCCTTCGAATTCTGCGGAGAAATGACCCGCAAGTTCGACCTCATCCGCTGGGGCATGCTCAAAGAGAAGATGGACCAGGCCAAGTCCGAGATGAAACAGCTCCGTGACCGCACCGGCATCTTCGCCGATGTGAACCACCTGGGTGAATACGGTGACGTTTACTGGCAGCTGGACGGCAACAAGCTTGTCATCTACGGTTTCAACGGTGAGGCTGTGAAGCCTGCCGGCGCCTGGGAGAAGAAGGCCGATTATTTCGGCAAGACGGTTGACAGCAAGGGTGCCGATACCGGCTTGTATAACGAGCTGGTTGAAGGCATCTACTACCAAAATCCCGAGCAGTACATGTTCTGGCCCATTTACAATGATACCATGACCAACTCTCAGGGCAAGATTAAGAACGACTATGGCTACGAAAGCCTTTAATACTGACGCATTATGAACTACAAGAATATTTTGAAAGTTTCCCTGGCGGCACTCTCATCCCTGGCTGTGCTCGCAGGTTGCGCCAAGAAGGAATTCAGTGAAGTCACTGAACTGTCCCTGGCCCGTTGCTTAGAGCCGCAGAATCTGAGCGCCCGGGTGGACGCCACCACCGGTGACAACGTCACCTTCGGCTGGGATGTGAACAAAGATGCCGGTGAGTACCTGCTCACCGTGTACACGGACGAGAATTTTACCACGGAGGAGAATTCCTGGACGCTGGCGCCCGGCGAGGTTCCCTTCACCACCCGTCTGACGGCCGACCAGAAATACTGGTTCACCGTTTCGGCTTACAGAGTGGATGCCGACGGTTTCAAGCTGAACGGTACCGAATCCCATCTGGCTGTGTATGACGGCTCCGTGAAGACGTATGCCGTAAAGGACAACCTCTTCCCGGAAATCACCGCCCGTACGGCTACATCCGTGACCTTTGCCTGGAGCACGGAAATCTCCGACGCTGACGAGGTGACCGAGATTCAGGCTGTTCCCGTGAAGGGCGGCGAGACCGTGAAGCATACCATTACGGATGCCGAGCGTGCAGCCGGAAAGGCCACTATTGAAGGCCTCACCGCTTCCACCGAGTATCAGGTAACCCTCTTCTACATGAGCGCCTCCCGCGGTTCCAAGGATGTTTTCACCATGGCCGAGAAGGGTTCCGCCACCGTTCTTACCACTTCCGACGAGCTGAAGACAGCCGTTGTTAGCGGTGGTGAGTACTATCTGGCCTACAATGAGGCCGGTTACTCCATGGGTACGGCCAAGCCTGCCGCCAGCCTCTCGCTGAAGGGCGAACTGGGTCCCGATGGTTCCAAGCCTGTCGTGTCCGGCAAGGTAGAGTTGACAGCTGATCTCACGGAGGAGAATGCCGTTCTCTACTTCGAGAGCATCCAATTTGACGGCGCCGCCGGTTCCCGTATCGTGGAACACACCGGAGGTTCTCCTGTCGTGAGCAGCATCTCCTTCGTGAACTGCGACATCACCAACTTCATGGCCGGTTTCTTCTATGGGAACAACGACAACGTGGTGAAGATTGGCACGTTCAAATTCGATTCCTGCGACATGTACGGCATCCTCGGCAGCGGCGGTGATGCGGTGGATATCCGCAAGACCACCGAGATTGACGAGATTGTCTTCGTGAACAATACCCTGTACGACGGTATTCGCACCTTCTTCCGCATCGATGCTTCCGACGCCATCAAGATCGGCCACATCGACTTCGAGAACAACACCGTGAAGAACATCGCCACCATCGACGATGGCAACAACCGCGGCGTCTTCGCCGTGCGCGTCCCGCATGAGATGACCTTGAAGAACAACCTGTTCCTGTGGGAAGACGGCGGCAAGTCCGGTGAAGACACCGACCGCTGCCAGCTCTTCCAGGTGAATACCAATACCGTGGTCCCTACCTTCCGGTCCGCCTCCGGCAACTACAGCTATGCCCAGGGCAAGGATTTCTTCACGCAGGTATCGGCCCAGGCCGCCGGTTTCGTTTCCATGAACGTGGATCCCTGCTACAACTCCAAGGGCAACTTCTTCCAGCTGGCCGCCCAGGATCTCATCGAAGGTCATGTGGGTGCTTCCAAATGGTGGATTCCTTATGCGGAGAAAGAAGAAGACCTCACGCAGAACGTGATTACCGAAGCCCATACCTGGAATCTCCAGAACGCCAGCCTCTTCGCTGGTGATGTGAAGAACTCCCGCGTGCGTGACGAACTCATGCTGGTGGGTACCGAGGCTACTCCGCTCAATGCCGATGGCGGTATCAACTTCACCAAGGCTTCCGTCCTCACCCGCAAGGGTGTTCCCACCGAAGGTTATCTCTCCTTCAAGGTGAACAAGGCCGGTTCTGTGGACATGCTGCTGGCAGATCCCGACAAGACGGGCGCTTCCGTAGTGGTGGCCCTTTACGATGACAACGGCCTGGCCGTCCAGGGTGGTGCCGTGGCTTCTTCCGCCAATCCCGAGGTGCAGAAGATTGTGGTTCCCGAGGTAAAGGGCGAAGGTACCATCTACCTCTATTCCACCGGCGCAGTGTCCATCAACCTCCTGGCCTGGAGCGAGGACGTTCTGGCCGGCAACAGGGTGCTGGAAACCCCGAAGCCCGTTGTTGAGCCGGTTACCATTCAGGAAGGAGAGGCTGCCGATGTTACCATCACCTGGGAAGCCATCGACAACGCTGCCAACTATATCGTTGTCTTCAACAAGCGCGCGCAGGAGCCTCAGACAGAGCTGAGCTTCACTGTTCACGCCGAGGAGATTGCCGAGTTGAAGGCCGGTCTGTACACCTTTACCGTGCAGGCTCTGCCTCGCGAGGACGATATCTATTATATTGATTCCGAGAAAGGTGCCGCCTCCTTCGCCATCCAGCCTAAGGGCGGTGAGGAGCAGGTGGAAGTCACGCTCACCTGGGACTTCTCCGACGCCGACTGGCAGGCAGAGTTGGCCAAAATGGGTGCCGCCAATACGGATATCACCAGCGCTGATTTCACGCTGAACGGTCTGCATGTCTTCTGGTCCAGCAAGAGCAAATACAACACCACCTTCCTGCAGTGGGGCGGCAAGAGCAGCGGCGAAGATCGCTATGTGAGCTTCACCGCTCCTGAGCAGGGTACGCTGAAGGTCTGGGCCTCCAACACCGGCAACAGCGAAGACCTGACACGCATGGTCACGGTGGCCGTGGGGGATGATATCCAGTCCCTGCCCGGCGGTTATGCCTCCGGTGAAGGTCCCGTGGAGGTGGAGTTCAGCGTCAAGGCCGGGGAAGTGAAGATATATCCCACCGGAAACGGCCTGCGCTTCTACAAGATCGAGTTCACCTATATGTCGGGCGCTCCTGCCGCCGTCGAGTACGACTGGGACTTCAGCACCTCAGACTGGCAGGAGTTTTTTGCCACCCTCGGCCCTGTCAACACCGACATTGCAACGGCTGATGCCAGCTTTGACGGTCTGCACCTCTTCTGGTCCAGCAAGTGCAAGTACAACACCACCTTCCTGCAGTGGGGCGGCAAGAGCACCGGCGAAGACCGCTATGTGAGCTTCACCGCGCCCGACCAGGGCACGCTGAAGGTCTGGGCCTCCAACACCGGAAACAGCGAAGATCTGGAACGTAAGGTGACGGTGGACGTGGACGGTGACGTCCAGTCCCTGCCCGGCGGTTATGCCTCCGGTGAAGGCGCCGTGGAAGTCGAGTTCAGTGTAAAAGCGGGCGAAGTGAAGATTTATCCTACCGGAAACGGCCTGCGCTTCTACCACATCTACTATACCAATCAGTAGTGATTATTTTCAAAGGGGGCCGGGCCTGACCGCTCGACCCTCTTCCAATTTTTTGTAATTTTGTACACAAAATAAAA
>CAJOMB010000008.1:0-1935 GCA_905235615.1 uncultured Bacteroidales bacterium
TTCCCTCAAATCCTGGGTGAACGAACAGCTGACCGGGTACTATACCATCGCCCAGACGGATGCTCAAATCGCCGCCCTGAAGGCCCTGATGGAGCAAGGTGACCAGACCCTTTCCGGCGAATTGTCGGCCTTGTCGCAGCGGGTAGAAGAAGCAAAGACCGCTTTGACCGCCGCTTATCAGCAGGCCATCGCCGATGCCATCTCGAATTACAGCGGCATCGTCAACGCAAAAATTGCGAGCGACATCGCCTCCGCCACGGCTTCGATGCAGTCACAGGTGGATGCCATCCTGGGACGCCTGGCCGATCTTGAATCCAGACTGTCCTCGGTCGAAGACCAGCTGGAAGACCTTCTCAAGCGCATCCAGAGCATCTCCGTCGTCCCGACGTACACGGACGGAAGTGTGGGAGTCAAGCGGGTTCCGACCAAAATCTGTTTTGAAGTCCTGCCCCGGAGCGCTTCCGTCGCCCTTGCCGGACTTAGTTTCTCCGCCTTCAGTCTGGATGCAGTTCAGACGCAGACCAAGTCCTCCGCTTTCACCCATCTTCCCATCAGGGCCATTCAGGACAACGGGGAATTTCTGGAGGTGTATTTCGACGGTGAAACGTTGGGCGATGACTTCTTTTCCGGTACGAACGGAGCAAGCGCCCGCCTGAAGGTTTCAGACGGCAACAATGAGCGGGCCAGTGCCTTCTTCAGCTTGACGGCCGACGCATCCGCCAGTGCGGATATGACAGTCTTTTTGGCCCCTTCGAACTGTTACCTCGTTCCGTCGGCGGGAGTATATTCCTTCAGGACTGTCCAAGGCAATTCTTCGACTTCCGTAGGTGAAGTTGCCCGGGCAGAGGTCTTGTGGGAGACGTTCGGGACCAACCAGGCTCCGGAAGTCGGCGATATCATCGCAAAAGTCACCTATGACTCCGGCTATCCCGGATTCGTGACCTTTTACACTCCGGAGACGTTGAAAAACGGAAACGCCGTCATTGCAGCCAAGGATGCCGGCGGCAACATCCTCTGGTCCTGGCATATCTGGGTATGCAAGGACTTTGACCCGGTGGCCAGCGCACAGGAGTATTTCAACAATGCCGGGGTGATGATGGACCGCAACCTTGGCGCCATCTCCGCCACGCCCGGGGATATCGGTGCCGTAGGGCTGCTGTACCAGTGGGGGCGCAAGGACCCCTTCCTCGCCGGCCACGAGATAGCGTATCCCTACAGCTCTACTGCAGCGCGGGAGCCAGCCGCTTCGACGCTTGCCTGGCCTTCCCCCGTCTCTTCCAATTCATCCACTGGAAACATTGCCTACACGATTGCCCATCCCACGACATTTATCACACTCAATGATAATAATTTTGACTGGTATTATACCGAAAAAAACAACGGCGTTCGTTGGACCGACGATACGCGCTGGCAGTCGGGCAAGACCATCTATGATCCCTGTCCTTCCGGCTGGCGGATTCCCGACGGTGGCAGCAACGGCATCTGGGCCAGGGCTCTGAACCGCGTGGCAACCTTCACGCATTCCTGGGATTCCGTCAACGCGGGGATGAGCTTCTCTGGCGAGTTGGGCAGCGCCGACTCCATCTGGTATCCCGCTGCGGGGTATCGGTATATGGGTTCGGGAAAGTTGGTTATCGTCGGTTGCGACGGCGCCTGGTGGTCCTGTACGCCCAACCAATGGGAAGCAAACAGATTCAGCATCTTTTACGATGGCAACGTCAGACAAACTACTTCCCAAGGCCGCGCCTCCGGTATATCTGTCCGTTGCCTAAAGGAATAATATCAGCGTGAGCGTCCCGTGGCGGTCGAGTCAGCGACAGGTCGCGGTGCAAATCCATTTTTACTACTTTGTATTGCAAAGTACCAAAAATTATTTATATCTTTGCACCGGAAAATACTTTGAAATTTATAAGACCATGAAAAAAGTCATCAATG
>CAJOMB010000008.1:1964-27214 GCA_905235615.1 uncultured Bacteroidales bacterium
GCCTACGACCGCCTCACCGTATACCTGAGCCATTTCCGCTCCAAGCTCAGTGTTCCCGAAGCACAGAAGGCGGAAGTGATGGAAGAGATTGAGAGCCGTATCGGAGAACTTTTCTCCCAGGAAGTGAGCGGCGAGCGGGTGGTTACGCTGGAAGTGGTGGAACGGGTGGTCAATACCCTGGGGATGCCGGACGGATCGGCCGAAAACGGCAGCACTTTCACTTCCGACGCCGGAAAGACGCCCCGCAGACTTTACCGGGACCCGGATGAGAAACGGATTGCCGGTGTATGCAGCGGCCTGGCCCTGTATTTGGACGTGGATGTCACCCTGATCCGGGTTCTCATGCTGGCCGCCCTCATCTGCGGCAGCGCCGGATTCTGGATCTACGTCATCCTCTGGATCGCCGTCCCCATGGCCGAAACGCCCGCCCAAAAGTGCGAACTTCGCGGCATGGCCGCCACGGCTGAAAACATGTCCCGTTTCTCAACTTATAAAAAATAGACGATGGATACTGCAAGTGAAAATGTCCGCTCCCAAATGCGGAAAGGCGTGCTGGAGTACTGCATCCTCAGTATCCTGAGCCGCAAGGAAGCCTATGCTTCCAACATCCTTGAAGAACTGAAAGCCGTGGGGATGCTGGTGGTGGAAGGAACCCTCTATCCCCTCCTGATCCGTCAGAAGAACCAGGGACTCCTGAATTACCGCTGGGAAGAGTCCACGCAGGGACCGCCCCGCAAATACTATGTCATCACGGAAAAAGGGCGCAGCCAACTGGCGGAGATGGACGCCGCCTGGCAGGAAATGGTCCAAAGCATTGAAACCCTGAAAAACAAATAGCCATGACGCAGACAGAACAATATAGCATAGGCGGATACGCCTTCACCTTGGAAAAGGACGCCGCCGAGGCCCTGGGCCGATACATCCGGGAACTGGAAAGCCACTACCTTCCCCAGGAAGGCGGCCGGGAAATCATGGACGGAATCGAAGAGCGCATCGCGGAGCTTCTGGGAGAGCGCTGCCGGGGCCGCGTCGTGGCGGCGGCGGACATCCAGGGCGTCATCGAGGTGATTGGCCGGCCGGAGCGCATCGAGGCCGAAGACCCCCAGGCGGGGAATGAAGCCCCGAAGGGGAAGAAAAAGCTATTCCGGGACTTGGAGAACAAGCGTTTAGGCGGCGTCTGCAGCGGCCTGGCCTCCTTCTTTGGCATGGAAGTGACCTGGCTGCGACTGGGCTTTGCCATCTTGACTCTGATTACCTTTTTCAGCGGAGTGGAGCACGGGGCCTGGAGTCTCTCCATCCCCATTCTGTACTGCATCCTCTGGGTGGCCATGCCGGCAGCCCGCACGGCTCAGGACCGCTGGGCCATGAAAGGAGACAGCGGCACGGCCGATGAAATCAAACGCAACGTCCAGGCCGGCATCCACGAGATGGGCGACGCTGCCCGGGAAATGGCCCGCTCGGACTTCTTCAAACAATTCGGCCGCATCTTCCTGGTGGCCGTGGGCATCATCCTCCTGATTGGCGGCACCTCCGGACTGGCGTCCATGTCCCTGCTCACCTTCCGGGGTTCCCAGCTCTTCCATATTCCCTCGAACGAGTGGCTGCAGGAACTCGCCAGGCAGGCTCCTTTCGTTGCAGACCTGCTTTCTGAGACCTGGGGTGTGGTGCTCATCGCCCTGGCCGTCATCCTCCCCTTCGTGGGACTCCTGTACGGGGGCATCCAGCTTATCTTCGGCTTCAAATCCCCCTCTTGGAAACCCGGACTGGTCATCTTTGTGCTCTGGCTCATAGACCTGGTGGTGCTGGCCGTTGTACTGGCTGTCGGAGCCCTTTCTACTGAAATGTTTATCTGATTGGAAGCGGTTCCGGAGGGATTTGGTGAGTTAAGGCTAAATTCGTATCTTTGCAGGATATGGCAAAGATTTGGTCCAAAATCCTCTTCCCCGCAGCCATCACAGGGGCGGTTCTGGCACAGACGATGGGCATGGACATAGCCCGCAACGGACGTGCGCGGGCCACCCTTGTGCCTTCTTATCGGCCCGACACCCTGAAAGAGGAGGAGTACTTCGACCTTTTTGCCGAGCAGGAGGACACCCTGCCAAAGGTCTTCGCCCGGGACACCATGAAGGTGCCGGACAGCCTCAAATACACCAATCCCTTCCTGTACGAGTGGTACGTAGCCACCAAGGACAGCTATACCCACAAGCTGGTGGTGGACTCCCTGAAGGCGGAAGGAGACTCCCTTCTCTGGCCCCGCATAGATTCCCTCTTCCTGGCCGATTCAACCGCCGCCGCTGCGGCCGCCTGGGAGAAGAAATGGGCCTCCATGAGCAAGGCCGACCGCAAGCGCTGGACCTACGAAAACGTCACCTACCCGGCCATCCGCCACCGCCAAGACTCCATCATGCACCGCAAGGACAGCCTCCAGCGCCACAAGGACAGCATCATCCAGAACACGCCCCGCGTGCTGGAAACCGCCTTCCTGCCGGATTCCCTGCAGTTCAAGCGCTTGGTCACCTGGCGGCACAACCGCCTGAACAACCAGATGGAGGTGTTTGAGTGGGACACCACCGCCAATTACCATTTCTACGACCTCCCCTTCATGCGGGAAGACGTGGGGGCCACCTGGTTGGGCATGCCCGGATCGGCCGCCGAACAGCTGAACTGGTTCCGGCGGAATCAGGAGACATCGGCCTCCTTCTACCAGACGCTGGAAACCTGGAGCTATACGGCCGACAACCTCCCCTCCTTCAACACCAAGACGCCTTACACGGAGCTGGAGTATTCCGGCAACCTGTTCAATAACAGCACTTTGTCCACGGACGACTTCCGCGTATTCACTACGCAGAACATCACCCCCGCCCTCAATGTGGCGGCCGAGATGAAGCGCTACGGCGGCGCCGGCATCCTCAAGAACGAGCACACGGACAACCGCAACTACTTTGTGAACGCAAACTACTTGGGCAAGCGTTACCTGGCCCACGGCGGATTCATCTACAACCACGGCACCCGCACGGAAAGCGGCGGCGTACAGGACAACACCATGATCCGGGACACCCTGGTGGATGTGCGGGAGATAGACGTGAACCTGGCGTCGGCCTCCTACCGCTACAAGAAAATCACGGCCTTCTATGACCAGAGCCTCCGGATTCCCTTCGATTTCATCGAGCGGATCAAGCACCGGAAAGACACGGCCTGGGTGAAGCCCGACACCCTGAACACCGACATCACCACCGGCTTCATAGGCACCTCTACGGAATTCAGCAACTACAGCCGGCGCTATGTGGACAAGACGGACGCCCAACAGAGCCTTTTTTTCAACGACCGCTTCTACATCAATCCGTCCCAGAGTTCGGACTCCCTGAGGAACATGCGCTTGGAGAACCGCCTGTATGTGCGCCTGCAGCCCTGGAAGGAGGACGCCATCGTCTCCAAAGTGGAAGGCGGCGTGGGAAACCGCTTCCAGACCTTCTACCTCCAGTCTCCCAACGACGCCCTGTACAAACCCTCCAACCACCGCTGGAACAGCTTCTATGCCTATGCCGGCGCAGAGGGCCTCCTGGGCCGATATTTCCAGTGGGACGCCACCGGCCTGTTCAACTTTGCCGGAACCGAGGTGGGAGATTTCTATGTCAAAGCCAACGCCAAAGTGAGCATCTATCCCTTCCGGCGGGCGCCGGACAGCCCCATCTCCCTGTCGGCCAAATTTGAGACACGGCTGCAGCAGCCTGACTTTTACCAGCAGCACTTCTATACCAATCACTATCAGTGGGAGAACAACTTCTCCAAGGCCTCCACCACCCGGATAGAAGCCAAGTTGGACATTCCCCATTGGAAGCTGAGGGCCGGTGCAGGCTACGCTCTCCTGTCCGGAAACGTCTATTACGACACCCTGGGCGTGGCCCGGCAGAACGTCACCCCCATCAGCGTGATTTCCGCCAACCTCCGCAAGGACTTCGCCTTCGGCCCCGTCCACCTGGACAACGAAGCCCTGCTGCAATTCTCTTCCAACCAGGATGTACTGCCGCTGCCGCTCCTTGCGCTGAACCTCAGGTGGTATGCGCAGTTCAATATCGTGGATCCCAAGACACTCCAGCTGCAAGTGGGCTTGAATGCCCGTTACAATACCCTGTGGTATGCCCCCGCCTTCAATCCTGTGGCCGGCGTCTTCCACGTGCAGAACGAGGAGAAGTACGGCAACACGGTCATTTTCGACGTCTTTTTGAACATGCAGTGGAAGAAGTGCTGCATCTTTATCAAGATGGAAAATGCCGGCCGGGGCTGGCCCATGAGGAGCCGGGACTATTTCACCGCCCATCACTACATCCAGCCGCCCGGCATGATCAAGCTGGGCATCAGCTGGCCCTTCTATCCTCGTCTGGGCAAGACCCGGACACTGAGCGAACGCGCCAGCTCCGGCTTCGGAAGCGCCGCAGGAGGCGGCGGTGAGTCCTTAAGACAAACAGGCCGCCGATAAAACATGAATCTCAGATCGCTGGCATATTCGGCCGCCTGCGCCCTGGTCATGCTCCTGATTCCCGTCAGCAGCAATAACTCTCCCTGGAGTGCGCCGCCTCAGTCAGCCATCCGATGTACCATCCCCGTCCAGGATGCCGAGTTCCACCGGTCCCTTGTCAAGAAGTATGCAGAGGACAAAAACCTGCAAGTGAGCATCGTCCTGTCCCAAGACAACTTCATCCTGGACTCCCTGAGGCACGGAAAACTGGACTTGGCAGTGGTGAACGACCCACCGGACAGCGCCCTGAGGGGGCTTCTTACCTCCCGTTCCTTTGCCGACGGCAGTGTCTGGGCCGTGCGGGAAGATGAAGTGGAGGCCCTCAGACACATCAACCAATGGATTACGGAGCTCACGGCATCGGCCCGCTTCAACCGGATGCAGAAACGCTATTTCTCCGGTAAGACGGTGAACCTGAATTCCATCAGCCGGTACGACAACATCCTGCGCGCCAACGCAGACAGCATAGGCTGGGACTGGAGGCTCCTGGCCGCCGTAACCTACCATGAATCCCGTTTCCGCAACGACGCCAACTCCAGCAGGGGTGCCATCGGCCTGATGCAGATTCTGAGCGGTCGCTATTCGGAAGAGATGCTGCTGAATCCGGCCGTCAACATTTCCGTGGGGGCCCGTTACCTGGAAAAGATGGAAAAGAGGTTCAGTCCCTCGGCGGCAGACCCCCACGAAGCCACGTGCTTCGCCCTGGCCGCCTATAACATGGGAGAGGGAAAATTAAGCCAATTGTTGGAAAGAGCCCGGGATGAAGGGAAGGACGACAGCCGCTGGGACAGCGTCAAGAACTATTTGCCGGAAGGGCACCACACCCGTTCCTACGTGGACAACGTCCTCAACACCTACGCCTATTACAGCAAACTTTATCCCCGCTAATCGGCCTTCACCGTCCGGGCGGGGTCAATGCGGGCCACCACGCGGGAAGGGAGCCACAGCAGCAGGAGGATGCCCGCAAAAGCGGCGGCATCGGCCAGCAGAATCCGGGGCAGATTCACCCGCACCGGGACCCAGGAGACGAAGTAATTGGCCGGATCCAAAGGGATGAGATGGGTGGTTCCCTGGATGAGGCAGAAAAGAAGGGCGGCGGCATTGCCCACAAGCATGCCTTTCAGGACGGCCTCGGCCCCAATCCTTACGAAAAGCCTTCCCACAGCGCGGTTGTCCATCCCCAGCGTTTTGAGCGTGCCGATGGTGGAGATGTTCCTCAGGAGCATGATCAGAAGGCCGCTCACCATATTGAAGCCGGCCACCACCGTCATCAGAATCAGGATGATGAGCACATTGTAGTCCAGCAGTTTCAGCCAGTCAAAGACCTGCGGATAGGCCTGGCGGGAAGAAGTGACATAATAGTCTTCCGCCAGGGTGCCGATGGCTACGGTCAGGCGCTCCGGGTCCGCGCCCTCGGAAAGCCGCACTTCCAAGGAGGAAACACGGGTGGAATCCCAACTGTTCAGGCGCCGGATGTCCTCCAAAGAGGCATAGACCAGCAGATTGTCGTCCAGTTCCACCAAGTCCCGGTGTACCCGGGCAATCTTGAATTTGCGGGCCCGGAGCTTCTCTCCTATAAAATAAGTGGTCAGGTCATCCCCCTCTCCCACCTGCAAGATTTCACTGAGCCGATGGGGAATGGAGACCTCCAGGGAACGCCCGCCTGGACCGGGAAGGCCCTTGACCAGGACACCATGCACCGTTTCCCCGTTTTTGACGATACCCGCCCGCACGGCCACCGGCGTAATGCTCTTTACGCCAGGAAGGGAGAGGATGGCCTCCGCCTGAGGGATGACGGCCGGCATGGAGGCGGGCTCGTTATCGGCCGAGGGGAAAGGGGCGATGGAAATATCGCCGGTCATGGCCGCCACGCCTTCCCGGACCACCGAACGGAATCCGGAGCTGACGGCCACAGCCACGATAATGACAAAGAAACTGACGGCGATGGCCACCGCCGCCACGTTTCCTTGGAACTTGAGTTTCCGGGATATGAAGCGCTCCGCTACCAAATATGGACGCGCTCCTCCTCCGGACGGAACATCGGGTCGCCTTCCTGAATGTCAAAGGCGTCAAAGAAGGTCTGGAAGTTGCGGACCGACACGTTCACGCGGTTCACGGCGAGGGAGTGCGGGTCCAGGTTGGTGAGACGGGCCTTCTCCTGGTCCGTGATGTTCTGGGCCCAGATAGCGCCGTAGCTCAGGTAGAAACGCTGGGCGCGTGTGAAGCCGTCTATCATGGGATCCTTCTTGCCCGCCGTGGCGTTCTCCATGGCGGTGAAGGCGATGGACAGGCCGCCGTGGTCGCCGATGTTCTCACCGAGGGTGTATCGGCCGTTGGCGTGGACGCCGGGAAGCACTTCCACCGCGTCGAACTGGGCGGCGAGCTTGTCTCCGAGGGCGTCGAACTGGGCCTTGTCAGCCTCCGTCCACCAGTTCACCATATTGCCCGAAGCGTCGAACATGGAGCCCTGGTCGTCAAAGCCGTGGGACATCTCGTGGCCGATGACCACGCCGATGCCGCCATAGTTCACGGGATCGTCGGCATCCGGATCGAAGAAGGGCTTCTGCAGAATGGCGGCGGGGAAGCAAATTTCGTTGGTGGTGGGGTTGTAGTAGGCATTCACCGTCTGCGGCGTCATGCCCCATTCGGTCTTGTCCGTGGGTTTGCCCAGCTTGTCGCGGTTATCCTTGACATACCAGGCGCTGGCGTTGCGCAGGTTCTCATAATAGGTATTCTCAGGATTGATGTCCAGGGTGCTGTAATCTTTCCACTTGTCGGGATAGCCGATCTTCACGGTGAAGGCGGCCAGCTTCTCGCGGGCGCGGACTTTGGTGCTGTCGCTCATCCATTCCAACTGGTCGATATGCTCGCCCAGGGCGGTGCGCAGATTCTCCACCAGCCGGAGCATCTGCTTCTTGGAGCTCTCCGGGAAGTAGCGGTTCACGTACATTTCGCCCACGGCTTCACCCAAAAGGCTGTTGGGAACCGCCATGGCGCGTTTCCAGCGGGGCTGGGGCTCCTGCGCTCCGGCCATCTGATGGGAGAAGAACTCCCAGCTGGCGGTGTAGAAGTCATCGGACAGGGCATTGGCCTGGTCGCTCACGAATTGGGCAAGGACATAGTCCTTGTGGGCGTCGAACTGCGCCTTGTCGGAGAGCATCTTGGAGAGGGCGTCGAAGTAGGAAGGCTGCTCCACGATGATTTTTTCCTGCGGGGCGATGCCGGCGGCTTCGCAGAACTTGTCGAAGTGCAGGCCGGGCCAGCGGCGGCAGATTTCCTCATAGGACATGGGATTGTAGATGGCCTGCATGTTGCGGTTCTGCTCGCGGGACCAGAAGGCCTGCGCCATCGCCTTTTCCACGGCGATGTCCTTGTCGGCCACTCCCTGCGCGTCTTGGATGCCGGCCAGTTCCAATACCTTCACAAGATACTGCCGATAGCCTTCCAGCAGTTCCTTGTTCTCGTCTTTCAGATAATAGTCGCGGTCGTGCATGCCCAGACCGCCCTGGCCGAGGTACAGGACCTGGGAATCGCTGTCGGCAAGGTCGGCCTCCACATAAGTGCCGAAGAAGCCGCCTTCCCCGTAACGGCTCATATCACCGAGGAGGGTGGCGAGTCCGTCCTGGCTGTTCGCCGCCTCTATTTGGGCGATGTAGGGCTGGATGGGCTGGGCGCCCAGGGCATTGCGGGTGGTGGAGTCCAGGGCCATTTTATACAGGTCCGATATTTTCTGCTCCACCGTTCCGGGCTTGGCGTCCAAGGTGGACATGCTCTCGAAGAGGGCGTTCAGGTTCTCGCGGGTGCGCTCGGCGATGGCGTCGAAGCTGCCGTAACGGGAGAATTCGGGTTTCAGGGGATTCTTGGCCTGCCAGCCGCCGGTGGCATACTGGTAGAAGTTCACCTTGGGACTGGCCGTGGTGTCAAGGTCCGTGAGGTCCAATGCCGGTGCACCGCTCTTGGGGGCGCAGGCTGCAAAGGAAAGCAGTGAAATCATGATAATCAATGACTTTTTCATAACAAAAATAGTAAGAATACGATTTGCAAAATTACACAATAATGCGGATATTTGCACCCCTGAAAAGAAACTTTTTATGCATTTTAAAGATATCGCCGTACGTTACGGCATTTCTACCGCCGGACTGATCCTGATTGCCATGGGCGTAGGTCTGTCCATCAAGTCCAACCTGGGCGTGGCGCCCCCTTCCTGCCCTCCCACCATCCTCAACCTCCAGTGGGGCGCCATCAGCGTGGGCACCTTCACCTGGCTCATGCACCTGCTGTTCATCGGCCTGCAGGCCCTTATCCTGCGAAAGAATTTCAAGCTGCGCTTCCTGATGCAGATTCCCGCCGCCTTCGTATTCGGCTACCTCTGCGACGCGTTCATCTGGATGTTCGACGCCATCGCCTCCCCTTCCACCAACTACATCGTGCAGATTCTCCTGTGCTTGGCCACGGTGCTGCTGAACGCCATCGGCATCAAGATGGAAGTGATCGGGGACGGCTGGATCCTGGCCGGAGACAAGATGGTGGCCGTCCTGGCCGATGTCTTCCGCCTGAAGTACGGCACCACGAAGGTTCTTTTCGACGTCTTCATGGTCCTGTTCACGGCGATGGTCTCCTACATCTGCTTCGGCCTGCTGACGGGCAACGGCAGCACGGTGGTCATCCGCGAAGGAACCCTCATCCTGGCCTTCCTCACGGGCATCTGTATGCGTCTGACGGATCCCGTCATGGAAAAAATCTTCCAAAGGAAAAAGGCCGATGAATAAATGGGCCCGGCTCCTGCGGGAATGGATGCTGCCCTGCGCCATCGTCCTGGGAATCAGCCTCTATCTCCTGTACCACTTTACGCCGGCCCTGCACCCTTACGGCGTCTGGCTGCATCCGTTGGCCTCTGAAGGGCAGCGGATGGTGATTGCCATCCTGCTGTTCTTCCAGTTTGTGAAGATTTCTCCGCATGACTTCAGGCTCACCGCCTGGCATCTGAAGGCCCTGGCCCTCCAGGTGGGACTGTTTCTGCTCTTCGCCCTGGGCGTCCTTCTCACGGAGCCCGGCACCTTCCGTATGCTGCTGGAGTGCGCCATGCTGTGCTTCATCTGCCCCACCGCGTCGGCCGCGGGCGTCATCACGGACCGCTTGGGCGGCCGGATAGCGGCCACCGTCACCTACCTGGTTGCCATCAACCTGGCCGGCACCTTCCTCATCCCGCTGGTGATTCCGCTGGTGAACCCGTCGGCCCAAATGGGTTTCTGGACCTATGTGGGGCACATTGCCCTCAAAGTTTTCCCCGTGCTCATCCTGCCCGGCCTGCTGGCCTGGCTCATCCGCTATACCCTGCCCCGGCTGCAGCGCCGCCTGATGCGCTGGGCCGGCAACTCCTTCTATGTCTGGGGCGTGGGGCTCACCCTGGCCATGGTGCTGGCCACCCGGGCGCTGCTCCTGAGCCATCTGGAGCCTTGGGCGGTAGGCGGGATTGTGGCCGTTTCCATCCTCTCCTGCGCCCTTCAGTTCTTCGCCGGGCACCACATGCAGAAAGACCCCGTGGACAATCTCACCGCCGGACAGGCCCTGGGGCAGAAAAACACCGGTTTCCTCATCTGGTTAGGCTACAACTACATGACGCCTGTCACCTCCGTGGCCGGCGGCCTGTATGCCATCTGGCAGAACCTCTACAATTCCTGGGAGCTGTATCAGAAAGAAAAGCGCCGCTAAATGTGCGCCTCGCGGAAAACTTCCTGGATGGAGGGATAGGTGTTTTTCAGGAAGGGAGGAAGGGAGGATTTGGCCACCCAGGCAGCCTTGGTGATGTCTTCTTCCCGCTGCGGCGTCAGGTTGGTGGGGTCTGTGTACAGCATGTCGTACCACCAGGTGTGCTTGAGGTGCCACAGCTTGTTGCGGAAATAAACATGATCCGTGATGCAGATCAGACGCCGCAGGTCCAGCTGGTCCACTCCGGTCTCCTCCTGCACTTCCCGCATGGCGCAGACCTCGATGTCTTCACCGGCCTCCTGATGCCCCTTGGGGAGGTCCCACAGACCGTTTCTGGAAATAAGCAGGAAGTCCCCGCGACGGTTGCTCACCAGCCCGCCGGCGGCGTTCACCTCCTTGAACTCTGCACAAATGCGCCGGTAACTCCGTTCGATGTCCGTGGAGGGGATGTAGATGCGGGAAAGGGTGTCCTGCACCTCGAACATCCGCACCAGGGCGCCTACGTCCACCCGCTCTCCCATGTGGAATTCCACGGAGTTGGGATCGGCCAGGGCTTCCTCCCCCGGAGAACAAATAATGATACAGCGCTTTTCAAAATAGATTTTGTGCATGTTTTTTGCTATATTTGCAAGTCGCAAAGATAAGAAAATATGACCAATATAGAAAGCAAACACGGCATCGTGTCCCGCCAGCCCGCGGAAATGTACATGTCTTTCACGGACCTGAGCAACTTTGTGAAGATGCTCCCGGAGGACAAGAAAGAGATGATTCAGGCCGATATGGACACCCTCACCGCCACGGTGCAGGGCTTCAACATCGGCGTCAAAGTGCATCAGCGAGTGCCCTATTCCCGTATCGAACTGGTGGATTACGGCGCTCCTTTCGCCTTCCACATCGTGGTTCATTTTGACCCCGCCGCCGAAGACCCGTACAAGACGGACTTCTGGATTTCCGTAGAGGCAGACCTTAATCTTATGATGAAAATGATGCTCTCCGGAAAGCTCAAGGAAGCTTTGGACAAGGTGGTGGACGGTCTGGTGGACGCCTCCAACGGGAAGATGCCCGAAGGCTTTGACCCCGCACAGTGGGCCAAATAGATTCTTCGCTGCGCTCGGAATGACAGTTTTTCCGGATGGATTTGAGACGCTGCTCGCCGCTTCGGTGGGGCGGGAAGACGCCGCCGTGGTGCTGGATGCGCTCCAAGGGCCGCCTTCCGTTTCCCTGCGCCTGAATCCCGCCAAACTGACGGAATGTCCGTTCCCGGATGCGGAGCCCGTTCCCTGGAGTCCCTATGGCTATCTGCTGAAGGAGCGGCCCGTCTTCACCCTGGATCCGCTTTTCCACGCCGGCTGCTATTATGTTCAGGACTCATCGGCCATGTTTGTGGGGCATGTTTTCCGGCAAATCCTTCCGCAGACAGCCCCCGGCGCCGCCGTGCTGGACCTGTGCGCCGCCCCGGGCGGAAAGAGCACGGACCTGGCCGCTTCCCTCCGGGAACGCTTCGGAGACAACTTCTCCCTCCTTTGCAACGAGGTGATGCGGGGGCGCTTCGGAACCCTCTGCTCCAATCTGGACACCTGGGGAGACCATCGGACAGGCTGCGTGTCCATGGACCCGTCGGCCTTCGGGGAAGAACCCCTTTTCGACGTCATCGTGGCCGATGTCCCCTGCTCCGGAGAAGGGATGTTCCGGAAAGACGCCCAGGCTGTAGCCGAATGGTCCCCCGAAACCGTGGAATTCTGCGCCGCCCGCAGCCGCCGCATCCTCAGGGACATCTGGCCCACCCTCAAGCCGGGCGGATTCCTTATCTTCTCCACCTGCACCTTCAACGCGCAGGAAAACGATGAAAACGCCCTCTGGGCCGCCTCCGAGCTGGGGGCCGATATCCTCCCGCCGCCCTCCTTCCCGCCCGTGAAGACCACCCGCTGCGGGAGCGTCCTGCTGCCGGGCTTCGTTCCCGGCGAAGGGCAGTGGGTGGCCACCCTCAGAAAACACGGGGTGTCGGACGGAGTGCGTCCGGCAGATGTCCTGAACCTTTTCCGGGCCCGGCGCCCCGCCGCTCCCGATACGGAAGGAACCCGGGTGGAAGTGGACCGTCTCACGGCCCTCCGCTACCTCCACGGTGACGCCGTGGTCCTGCCGGCAGATGCGCCTCTTGGCCCCGTCATCCTTTGTTTCCAGGAGCAGTCCTTAGGCCCCGGAAAGAACCTGGGCAAGCGCTGCAACAACCTCTATCCCAAAGCCAAACGAATTAAAATGGATATCCGATGAAAAAACTGCTCATCCTCCTTCTGGCGCTATCGGCCCTCAGTGCCTCCGCCCAGGAAACGTTCACGGAACAGGAATACCTGCGTCGCTACAACAATCTGGCGGCCCGCGTGGGACCGGCCGGGCTGGGCGTGGAAACCCTCCTGAACAAATGGGAGGCCGACTATCCGGACGACGTACAGCAGATGCTGGCCCGTTTCTCCTTTTATTTTTCCCGCTGCCAGACCACCCGGGTGGTCCAGCTTCCCCAGGACCGCTATCTGGGCCGCGAACCCCTTCTTCCCATGACGGACTCGCTGGGCCGGAAGGCCAATTTCTTCGAAGAGACGGACTATGACGACGAGCTTTACGCCCAGGCCAACCTGGCCATCGACAAGGCCATCGCCGCCCTGCCGGACCGGCTGGATCTCCGCATGGCCAAGATAGACGCCATGATGGCCTTCGAGAAGGGACAGCCGGACATGACGCTCCAGCAGCTGAAGGCCCTCACGGACATCCATTTCAAGCAGCATCCCGCCTGGCAGTACGAGGGCCTGGGAAGCGTGGACCCGGAGCAGTTCAAGGCCTTCATGCAGGACTACTGCGCCGCCCTTTTCCGCCTGGGTACGGAAGGCGGTGCCAAGGCTTTCCTGTCCCTGTCCGAGTACCTGCTCACCTACAGCAAGGACGATCCCCTGTATGTGAACAACCTGGGCAGTTATTACCTCTCCCGCAAAGACTTCAAGAAGGCCCAGAAGTACTTTGACCAGGTTCTGAAGAAAGACCCTTCCAACCTGACGGCCATCCGGAACGGCATCCTGCTGGGCCGGGCCAAAAAGGATGTGAAGCTGGAACGCAAATACCTCGCCCTCATGGCCCGATACGGGGAAAGCGAGACGGACCGGGCCAGTGCCCAAATCCGTTTGGACGCCCTCTCGGCCAAGAAGTGAAACTTTTTCCAAATAAGTTCCGTATTATAGAGGTATCACTTATACGGCGCGTACATGAAACTTTCACAATTCAACTTTGAACTTCCTGCGGAGCGCATCGCGCAGGAACCCACCCGCTGGCGCGACGAAGCCCGCCTGATGGTCCTCCACAAGGATAGCGGAGAAATTGAACACCGTCTGTTCAAAGATATCATCGATTACTTCGGCAAGGGAGACACCTTCGTCCTCAATGACACCAAGGTCTTTCCCGCCCGCCTTTATGGCAAGAAGGAAAAGACCGGGGCCGATATTATGGTCCTCCTGCTCAGGGAACTCAACCGGGAACAGCGCCTGTGGGACGTGATTGTGGATCCCGCCCGGAAAATCCGTATCGGCAACAAACTGTACTTCGGGGAAGACGAGTCCTTAGTGGCGGAAGTCATCGACAACACCACCTCCCGCGGCCGCACCCTCCGTTTCCTCTTCGACGGCAGCTATGAGGATTTCAAGGAGACCCTCTTCGGCCTGGGAGAGCCCTACGTGCCGGAATGGGTGAAAGAAAAGACCACGCCCGAGGACGCAGAGAACTACCAGACCATCTTTGCCGCGGCCGAAGGGGCCGTGAGCGCCCCCGCCGCCGGTCTCCACTTCAGCCGGGAACTCTTCAACCGGATGATTCTCAAGGACATTGAGAAGACTTTCATTACCGTTCACATGGGAATCGGCCACTTCCGTACCGTGGATGTGGAAGACCTCTCCAAGCACCGGATGGATTCCGAACGCCTGATTATCAGCCCCGAAGCCGCCGCCGCCATCAACAAGGCCAAGCGCGGAGGGAAAAAGGTGGTGGCCATCGGCGCCACCGTGATGCGCGGTCTGGAGACCTATGTCACCACCACGCATGAGGTGAACGCCTATGACGGATGGACCAACAAGTTCATCTTCCCGCCGTACCAGTATTCCGTTCCGGACGCCATCGTCTCCAACTTCCATCTTCCCCAAAGCACCATGCTCATGAGCGTGGCCGCCTTCGGAGGATACAAGGGCGTAATGGCCGCCTACGAAGAAGCCCTCAAGGAAGGCTACCGTTTCGGCCCTTACGGCGATGCACTTTTGATTGTATAAATCGTAAAAAACACACAAAAAGCATGTAAAACAACACAATTTTTTTTACGATTGTGTTGTTTTTCGTTTTCATGCCGTATCTTGCGGCATGAGTACTTTTGACGAAACCCTGGCGCTGTGCGCCCTGAACAGAATCTTTGGTTATCATCCCACCCTGGCGCTCAAGCTGATGGAGTTGGCCGGCAGCGCCATTGCCCTTTTTGACGGCTCTTTCGTGGAGGGAGAGCCGCATCCGGAACTCCTGAGCCGCCTGGTGCCTTCCGAACTGGAGTGGGCGCAGAAAGAATTGGAACGTGTCGGGCGTGGCGGCTTCCGCTTTGTCACGATAGCCGATGAAGACTATCCCTCCGCCCTGAAGGAGTGTCCGGACCCGCCCATAGGGCTTTACCTGAACGGAACATCCAGCCCGGCGGAAATCTTTGAAATGAGGCCGATGGTGGCCTTCGTGGGCACCCGGGACCTGAGCCCTTACGGAAAAGCCTGGTGCGAGAAACTGGTGAAAGCCCTCTCCGAGACCCGCTCGCAGCCGGCCATCGTGAGCGGACTGGCCCTCGGGGCGGACGGCGTGGCCCACCGGACTGCCCTGGAATGCGGTCTCCCCACCATCGGCGTCATGGCTACCGGTATTGAGACGGTGTATCCCTATCAGCATGAACGGCTGGCCATGGACATGGTCCGAAGCCCCGGCGGTGCCCTTGTCACGGACTATCCCATGGACACGTCCCCTGTGGCCCTGAACTTCGTTCGCCGCAACCGGATTATCGCCGGCTTGGTCCGGGCCGTCGTGGTGGTGGAATCCAAGAGCAAAGGGGGGTCGCTGATGACGGCCCGCTATGCCGTGGAATACGACCGGGACGTGTTGGCCGTGCCCGGACGCATCGAAGACAGCCGCAGTGCCGGCTGCAACTCCCTCATCCGCACCCAGATGGCCCAGATCATCACTTCCGCAGAAGACCTGGTGGACGCCCTCGGGATGGGCGGGGGCCGGCGGCACCGCGCCGCCGGCGGCTCCTGGGTCACCGACCAGCCCGGCGACAGCCCGGAGGAGCGGCTCCGGCATGCCCTTGTGCGGAAGTATTCGGCCTCATCGGCCCTCATTCCGGTAGCGCTGGCCATCTTCCGGCAACGGGGCATCGGAGTGGAAGAGCTGGTACAGACCCTTCAGCGGCCCTATGGAGAGGTCCTTGCCGCCGTGGGCACCCTGGAGGCAGACGGCGTGGTCACCTCCGACCTTCTGCGCCGCTGTTCCCTCTCTCCGGCGTGGGAATAGCTTTTTTTCGTATCTTTGCAGTATGTTTGTGGACACGCATACGCATTTCTACGACGAGTGGCTCCTGCCGGATGCCGAGGAGGCGGTCCGAAGGGCCATAGAGGCCGGTGTCGGCAAGATGATCCAGGCCGATGTGGATTCCCGCGAGCGGCCGGCCATGTGGGAAATCGGAGAGCGGCACCCCGGCGTCCTCTTCCAAATGCTGGGCCTGTACCCCGGCTCCGTCGGGGCCGACTGGCGGGAAGAGCTGGACCAGGTCTTCGCCCTTGCCAAGGGAACGACGAATGCTGGCGCATTCGTCGCTATCGGCGAAATTGGCCTGGACTATCATGAAGGGCTGGAGTTCGCAGAGGAGCAGAAGGAAGTGCTGCGGTTGCAGTTGGAACTGGCATCGGCCCTGAACCTTCCGGTCAACATCCACCTCAGGGATGCCTGGGAGGACTTTTTTGCCATCCTTTCAGACTGCGCCCACCTGCATTTGAGGGGAAACCTGCACTGCTTCACCTCCAGCTATGAGATTTACGAGCGGGCCCGGCGCTACGGGGATTTCTCGGTGGGAATCGGCGGCGTAGTCACCTTCAAGAACGCCTCCGTGGCCAAGGCGGTGGAAAGGATCCCCATAGAGAAAATCCTCTTGGAGACCGACGCCCCCTATCTGGCACCCGTCCCCTACCGGGGGAAGCGCAACGAGAGCGCCTATCTTCCCCTCATCGGCCGGAAGGTGGCCGACATCAAGGGCCTCCCCCTCCAGGAAATCGAAACCATGACAACGCATAACGCTGAATCGCTGTTCGGAATATGAGCTCATCCATCCTTATTATTTACACGGGCGGCACCATCGGCATGAAGGAAGACCCTGCCGACGGAACGCTGAAACCCTTCGACTTCAGCCAGATCAAGGAGGAAGTCCCGGAACTGAACAAATTCGACGTCCGGCTGGACTCCTACACTTTTGACCCGCTGATAGACTCTTCCGACGTGGAACCCTCGCTTTGGAGCTCCTTGGGGGAACTTGTCGCGGAACGCTACGAAGATTATGACGGCTTCGTGATTCTGCACGGGACGGACACCATGGCCTACAGCGCCTCCACCCTCAGTTTCATGCTGGAAGGGCTCACCAAACCCGTGGTGTTCACCGGAAGCCAGCTTCCCATCGGCGTGCCCCGCACGGACGGCAAGGAGAACCTGATAGGCGCCGTGGAGATTGCCGCTGCCAAGGATGCCGAGGGCCACGCCCGCGTACCGGAAGTGTGCATCTTCTTTGACTCCAAGCTCCTCCGGGGCAACCGTTCCACCAAATATAGCGCCGAGGCCTTCAACGCTTTCGCCTCGCCCAACTGCCCTCCCCTGGCGGAAGCCGGCATCCACATCCGCTACAACACGGAACTGATCCGGAAACCCGTGTACTGGGACGCCCGGCTGCGGGTGCAGACCCATTTGGACACACGCGTTTCCATCCTGAAGGTGCACCCCGGCATGACGCCGCAGGTGATGCGCTCGGTGGTGTCGGACCCGGGGACCCGGGCCGTCATCCTGGAAACATACGGCTCCGGGAACGCCCTGTCCAAGGAATGGTTCCTCCAGATTATCGCCGAAGCCTGCACGGCGGGCAAGATTCTTCTGAACGTAACCCAGTGCAAAGCCGGCACCGTGAACATGGACCTGTATGCCACCGGAGCCTCTCTCAAACGGGCAGGAGTGCTCTCCGGGGCCGATATCACCACCGAAGCCGCCTTGGGAAAACTCTTCTGCCTGATGGGCCGCAGCGACCAGGACAAATGGGTTAAAACCATGTTGGAAAAGGACCTTTGTGGCGAAATAAGCAAATAATCCTTGGATTTTCCCATTTTTATTCCTAAATTGCACGACAAATTGAATATGATAAAATTTTATTAACTAATTCTATTTAACTAACAACACAAAAACCATTATGAAAAAGCTTTTCATGTTTTTGGCAGTCGCCGGTCTCATGACCTTCACTGCAAACATTGCTTCCGCCCAGGAGGGTACCGCTCCCGCCGCTCAGGAAGAAGAGGCCGAGGAGGTCATTGACCTGTTCGCCGGTTCCGGTGAGGAAGTTCCCCTCCACCAGGCTCTCAAAACCAAGTTCATCGAAGGTGGTGCAGGCTTCATGTCCCTGGTTATCATCTGCTTGATTCTGGGTCTGGCCGTCGCTATCGAGCGCATCCTCTATCTGGCCTTCTCCAAGACCAACACCACCAAACTCCTTGACGAGGTGGAAGCCGCGCTGGCAAAGGGCGGTATCGAAGAGGCCAAGAAAGTATGCCGTGAAACCCGCGGTCCCGTGGCCAGCATCTTCTATCAGGGTCTCCTCCGTGCCGATCAGGGTGTCGATGTGGTTGAAAAGACCATCGTCTCCTATGGCGGCGTCCAGATGAGCCTCATGGAGAACGGCCTCAGCTGGCTGAGCCTGTTCATCTCCATCGCCCCGTCCCTCGGATTCCTCGGTACCGTTATCGGTATGATCCAGGCCTTCGACGCCATCCAGGCTGCCGGTGACATTTCCCCGAACGTTGTGGCCGGCGGTATGAAGGTGGCCCTCATCACCACCGTGGGCGGTCTCATCGTCGCTATGATTCTCCAGATTTTCTACAACTATATCATCGCCAAGATTGATGCCCTGACCATCGACATGGAAGATTCTTCCATCCGCTTCGTGGACACCATGGTCAAGTTCAACAACAAGAAGTAAGTATAACCCCTTAATTCCAGAATAAAATGGAAAACCAGAAATTCGCTAAAATAGCAAAAATCCTGTTCTGGGCCCTTATGGGCATCAGCGTGGGTCTGCTGGTTTGGGGATTCATTGCCGGATTTGAGACCAAGGACGGCGCCATGACGGATGTCCTCCTCTACTGGGCATACATCATGCTCGGCATCGCCATCGGTTTCGTGATCTGCCTCGGCATCTATGCACAGGCCATCACCAATCCCAAGGGATTGATCAAACTCGGTATTGTCGTCGTAGGCGCCGTGGTCCTTGTGGGCATTGTGTACCTGATTTCCCCCGGCAACCCGGCCGTGGGCTTAAACAGTCCCAAGCTCCCCACTCCCGGTGAACTCAAACTGACTGACACCATCCTGAACCTTGCCTACATTATTGGTGTTCTGGCCATCCTGGCCATCATCGCAGGTGAGATTGTAATGGCTACCCGCAAAAAATAAGTTAGACCATGGCAAGAAGAAAAATCAACTCAATCGGCTCGACGGCTGACATTGCGTTCCTGCTGCTGTGCTACTTCCTCATGACAACCACCATGGGGGACCAGTCCGGCCTGCAGCGCCGCCTTCCCCCTATCCCTGACTCCAATCAGGTGCAGGACCAGAAGGTGAACCGCCGTAACATCATTATCGTCAGAATCAACTCTGCCGATAAGCTGTTTGCCGGTAGCGAAGCCATGGACATCTCTCTCTTGAAAGATAAAATCAAAGAGTTCCTCACCAACCCCACCAACGACCCCAACCTTCCCGAAAAGGAAGCCAAGGAGATTGAAGGCAAAACCTATATGGTCTCCAAGGGCGTTATCTCCCTGCAGAACGACCGTGGTACTTCCTACCAGGCCTACATTGCAGTGCAGAACGAATTGGTGAAGGCCGTGAACGAACTCCGAGACGAATTCTCCAGAGCCAACTACGGCAAGAAGTTCTCCCGCCTCTCCGAGGAAGAGCAGGACATTGTGAAGAAGGCCGTTCCTCAGAACATTTCCGAGGCCGAGCCTAAGGATACCGGTAAAAAATAATAGGAGATAAGCATTATGTCAAAATTTGGAAGTTCCAGCAACAAGAAGGAAGTACCGGAACCGTCATCCAACTCCCTGTCCGATATCGTGTTCATGCTCCTGTTCTTCTTCATGGTGACCACCCAGATGCGTGAAACCGAGCAGAAGGTCAAAGTGACCATGCCCGTCGCGTCCGAGGTTGCCAAACTGGAGCGCAAGGACCTCAGCGCCAACATCAATATCGGTAGCCCTACTCTCCAGTATCAGGCTAAATTCGGTACTGATGCCCGTATCCAGCTCAACGATTCTTTCAAGAGCGTAGCCGACATCCGCGACTTCATCGCTGCCGAGCGTGACGCCATGTCCGAAGCCGAGCGGTCCCTGATGACCGTGAACCTTCGCGTAGACCAGGACGTCCGCATGGGTATCGTTTCCGATGTCAAGCAGGAGCTGCGTCGCTGCTCCGCCCTTAAGATTATGTACGCTGCCAGAAAACCTGCGCAGGACTAATCAGACATCGAATATCATTGAAAAAGAGCAGTTCCTTGGAGGGGCTGCTCTTTTTCGTAGAAATAAATTTCACACGAAAACGCAAGGAAGATACTTCAAAGGCCGATTCTGCCGGTTCCCGCTTTTCAAAAATCGGCCTAAACAACTATATATCAATTAATTAAAATGAAATTTATTTCCGTATTATTTTTTTCTTAATCCCTTCTTGGTCAATTATTTTTACGTCCTGATTCAAACCACACAAATGATGAAAAAGGACGACACGACAAAGCTCTTTGAAACAAGGAAAGAGATGCATGACCAATTGCTGTTTCTGAGCGTCTGGCTCACGGAATGGGTTTATTTAAAAGACTTGCATTACCAGGACATGTATGCCCGGGAAGACAGAATGAACCATCTGCTTAGGATTATCCTGGGCGGGGCGAAAGGAACCGGACTGCTTCAAGACTTTGTGGACGCGAAAACAGGAGGACTCATCACCGCCCTCAGAGAAGATTTTCCCACCATCCGCATGGAGGAAATCCTGGTCTTCAGTTACACGGCCGTAGGATTCAACAACGACATTACATTCCGCCTGATGGGCCTGTCCTGCAAGAATTCCGTAAGCGTAATCCGTACCCGGCTACGTCACAAAATCATCCGCAAACACTCGGAAAGAATGAAAGAGTACCTCTCACTCCTGCCCAAGAAAGGTTGTCGAATTGGTAAAGAAATGCTATCTTTGCAAGATAGTAGCAAAGCATTCTATGGAAACTCTAAAAAGAACCAAAATCAAGGCTCTCCTCTGTGAAAAGCCGGGCATTGAGGTCTTGGCCAAAGGCTGGGTCCGCACCAAAAGAGGCAACAAACAGGTTAAATTCATCGCCCTTAACGACGGCTCCACCATTGCCAATATTCAGATAGTAGCCAACGCGGAACTCTTCGATGAAGAGCTCTTCAAGAAGATAACCACCGGCGCCTCCCTGGCCGTCCGTGGAAAACTGGTAGAATCCATGGGCAGCGGCCAGGCCGTGGAAATCCAAGCTACGGACATCCAGGTACTGGGAGAGTGCGACCCTATGCGCTTCCCGCTCCAGAAAAAGGACACCACCCTGGAATACCTCCGCAGCGTGGCCCACATGCGCCTGAGGACCAACACCTTCGGCGCCGTCCTGAGAATCCGCAACCAGATGGCCTTCGCCATCCACACCTTCTTCAACCAAAAGGGCTTCGTCTATCTCCACACGCCCCTCATCACGGAAAGCGATGCCGAGGGCGCCGGAGACATGTTCCAGGAACCACCCTGGACCTGAAGAACATCCCCCTGGACAAAAAGGGAAATGTGGACTTCAGCAAAGACTTCTTCGGGAAGAAGACATCCCTCACGGTTTCCGGCCAGCTGGAAGGCGAGTTGGGAGCCACGGCGGTAGGTGAAATCTACACTTTCGGCCCCACCTTCCGGGCAGAGAACTCCAACACCCCGCGCCACTTGGCGGAGTTCTGGATGATTGAACCGGAAATGGCCTTCTACGACATCCATGACAACATGGAACTGGCCGAGGAATTTGTGAAATTCCTGGTTCAGTGGGCCTTGGACAACTGCATGGAAGACCTCCGGTTCCTCAACGACAAATACGACGAAGGGCTCATCGAGAGGATGCAGAGCGTACTGGGCATCCCCTTCCAGCGCGTCACCTATACCGAAGCCGTGGAGATTCTGGAAAAAGCTGTTGCAGACGGTGTCAAGTTCGAATACCCGGTGCACTGGGGAACGGACTTCCAGAGCGAGCATGAGCGTTACCTGGTAGAAAAGCACTTCCAGAAGCCGGTTATCCTCATCGACTTCCCCAAGGACATCAAGGCCTTCTACATGAAGCAGAACGAAGACGGCCGCACCGTCCGCGGCATGGACGTGCTCTTCCCCAAGATTGGAGAAATCATCGGCGGAAGCGAGCGTGAGGCCTCCCTGGAAAAACTGGAAGCCCGGATTGATGAACTGGGCATGTCCCGCAAGAATCTGGAATGGTACATCGACACCCGCCGTTACGGCAGCGTTCCGCACAGCGGATTCGGCCTGGGCTTTGAGCGTCTGCTCCTGTTTGTGACCGGCATGGTCAACATCCGTGACGTCATCCCCTTCCCCAGGACGCCAAAAAATGCTGAATTCTAAACCGTTATACACATGTTAGTGATCGGCATCGCCGGAGGTTCCGGCTCCGGAAAGACCACCGTGGTCAAAGCCATCGTGAACCAGCTGCAAGGCAGAGTGGTGGTAATCCCCCAGGATTCCTACTACAAAGACTCCAGCCATGTTCCCGAAGAAGAACGAAAGGACATCAACTTTGACCACCCCGACGCCATTGACTGGAAACTGATGTGCCAGCAGGTACGGGAACTCAAGAGCGGAAAAACCATCGAGCAGCCGGTATATTCCTACATCACCTGCTCCCGTTCCACCACGGAAACCGTAACGGTGGAACCGGATGAGGTCATCATCGTGGAAGGCATCCTGATCTTCACCTGCAAGGAGCTCAGGGACCAGATGAACATCAAGATTTTCGTGGATGCCGATGACGACGACCGCCTCATGCGCATCATCGTACGGGACATTGCAGAGCGCGGACGCACCATCGAAACGGCCATCGAACACTACTGCGACACGGTGAAGCCCATGCATCTGCAGTTCATCGAACCCTCCAAGCGTTATGCGGACGTGATTGTCCCGCAGGGCGGCCACAACAAGGTTGCCATTGACATCATCACCAATACGGTAGAAAAAGCCCTGAGCCAGAAGAAGAAAAGCAAGCGCAAGAAATGAAGCTGACCCCGGACCAGAAAGCAGGCCTGTACATCACCGTGAGCGTCCATCTCGCGGTGATTATTGTACTGCTCGCCGTCCGGATCGGCCAGGAGCTCAAGCGGGAAAACAGCTTTGTGCTGGATTTTACCCGGCAGGAAGAGAAAGAACGGACGGAAGCGCAACAAAAGTTCGAGGAGGCCACGGCCGAGCAGCTGGAACGCATGATAGCCGCCGCACAGGGCGCCCCCATCCGCAACGTGACGGTGGACCGCAGCGCCCTCAAGGACGACAAGGGTATCAATGCCGATGAGCTTTACAAGGAAGCGGAACGCCTGGCCCAAGAGTTGAAGGAGGGTCAGAACCGGCAGGAGGACCCGGAGTCTTTCGTGAGCACCGCCCAGCCGGAACATCGGCCCCGGGAGAAACAGCAGGCGCAGGCTTACAGCGGTCCCTCGGTCCTTTCCTGGAGCTTGGACGGAAGAAAGGCCACCCGGCTGCCCATCCCGGCCTACCGCTGCTACGGCGCCGGAGAGGTGACGGTGATTATTACGGTGAACAACCGGGGAGACGTGATCAATGCCAAGGTGGATGGAGATACTTCCACGTCGGACGGCTGCCTCAGGACCTTTGCCGTGCGGGCGGCCCGCCTGTCCAAGTTCTCCTCTTCCACAACGGCACCCGCCCGGCAGATGGGAACCATAACATACGCCTTTATCGCACAATGATGAAAAGAACAACCAGCATCCTCCTTTCCCTCCTTCTGAGCCTCAGCCTGATGGCCCAGGGGCAGGTGAGCACCCGGAAATACCGTCTTTCCGACTTTTCGGACAAAATGACCAAGGTGGTCATGAGCGGGGACGCCGTCCTGTGCAACGCCTTGAAACAGGAGGTGGTGAACGTCTGGACTTCCACCACCTTCGAGTTCTGCTCCCTGGAACAGTTCGAGAAACTCAAGACCAGCGATAAATACTATTTCCTCATCCCCGTGGAAAGCGAGGGACTCATGCTCCTAACCCTGGTCAAGGGAGGCCCGCAGGCCCAAAAAGGCATCTCGGACATGCACGAGGTCATCACCCTGCCCGTTTCATCGGCCTTGGGAACCTCTTCACGCGATTTGGTCTATCTGGGAGGCATCGTCCAGGCCATCCAGGATTTCACCCTGGCGGCCATGAAGTCCGAAAAGGCGGCCTACCTGATGGGCGCCTGGTTCAACACACGCGGCAAGGTAAAAGGGAAGGAAGTGTATGTGGCGCAGGAAGACCTTTCATCGGCCATGAAGGAAAAAGACCTCCAGAAACTCTCGAAGAACCCTTCCCTGCACATCTTGCCGGCTCAACAGGCCGATGAGCGATACCAGGATTTCACCCCCGATGCGCTGGTGGGCTATGTCGTCGCCCCCGCCCTTCCGGAAGCCGGGCAGCTTTGCTACAAGCTCTTTTTTGAGGCCGATACCCACCGTCTGTGCCGCCTCGAAAAGGAGAAAATCACGGATAACAAGGGAGAGGGTTTCCTGCTCTCCGACCTGGCCGGATTGGGAAAATGATTACCGGAACAACGCCTGAAGGACTTCGCTACGCCGTGCGCCAAAGCGGTCGCTCGGTAGCGTACTGTGCCCTCACCATCGGAGCCGGAACCCGCGACGAAGCCCCCTACCCCGCCGGTATCGCCCATTTTGTGGAGCATACCCTCTTCCGGGGGACCCGCCGCAAAAGCGCTTCCGTCATCTCCTCTTATCTGGACAAACTGGGAGGGGAGCTGAACGCCTATACCACCAAGGAAGAGATTGTCCTGCACGCTACCGTCCTCAAGGAGGACATTCAAAGGGCCGCCCGCCTGCTTTTTGAACTGGCCACGGAGCCCACGTTCCCGGACCGGGAGGTAGAGACGGAACGGGGCGTGGTGCTGGATGAAATCATCTCCTACAAGGACAACCCGGCCGAGGATGTGTACGACCGCTTCGAGAGCCTGCTCTTTGCGGGAAGCCCGCTTCAGACACCCATTCTGGGGACCGCCGCCTCGGTAAAGAAAATCACCCCCGACATGCTCAGAAGCTTCGTGGCCCAAAAGTTCGTCCCGGAAAAAATGGTCTTCACCACAGTGGCCGATCTGCCGGAAGCCAAACTGGAGAAAATGGTTCTCAAACTTACGGAAAATGCCTTTTCACAAAGTCATAGATAAGCGTCACCATGAGGTGAATGCCGTGCTGGGATGCCCGGCGCCGTCGCTCTTTGAGATGCCGGAGCGTTTAGTGTGCGCCATGCTGGCCAATATCCTGGGCGGACCGGCCTCCAACTCCCTTCTCAACGCTCAGCTGCGGGAGAAAAACGGATGGGTATATGGTATCGAGTGTTCCTATACCCAATATGCCGATACCGGCGTTCTGGCCATCAGCTTCGGCTGCGACAAACCCAACCTGGACGCCTGC
>CAJOMB010000009.1:0-28806 GCA_905235615.1 uncultured Bacteroidales bacterium
AATCTAAATGTAATGTGATTGATACAAATGCTTATCCACATTCCATGTCGGTAATATCGGCAAGGATATCAAGAAGCTTGTCATCACCTATTACGCAATGCAAAAGGGCATCCATCGGATCGGAGAAACGCTGAATCTCGTTACCTTTTGCGTCCAGAAGGGCGATGCGCTCACCGTCCATCCAGCCAAGAAGAATGTAAGTCTCTCCTTGATACTTGAACTCAATGTTGTAACCCCGCACTGCGTAATCGTGGAAAAAGGCTTCCTCCCCGCCGTTCTTGTAGCCGCTATAGGGCTTTAACCAGCAGGCGGGATCCGGTGCTCCTGCAGGAGGGAATGCACCGTTGTAGTCGTAGCCTCCTTTGTCTTTTTTTATGTAATCAAGTTTCATGGCGCTTACTTTTCAAATCGTCTGACTTTGTTCAAAATCCTCCGCAAAGCCTTCGTCAGATAGTGAGACGATACCGGCTTGCCGTCTTTCCACTTATGGTAATGCTCTCTTCCCATGTGGTGCGGAGAAGTATGGATTTCCCATATCTTTTTCCCGTCTTTACCATACTGAGCAATACTCCCTACATCTTTGCCGTCTTTGCGGAACATGGCATAGATTCTACCTGGAGTGTGGCTTTCCTCTGGCAGTTTGTTGCCCTTCTTCTGGTCCTTCATCTCCAGGATATGAATCCTTCCGTTGACGGCAACGGTTTTCCATCTGCGTCCGTCTTCGCAATTCGCGTTGCCACGGACAAAACTTCCATTACCGCCCATTTCTCAACAAAGTTAATCGTTCATTCTGAAAATACACACTGATGGCCTCATTTTCTCCGGGCATTTTTGTCCCATAACGGACAATGGCCGATGGTTTGAGACGCGAGAGAGCTTCCTCATATCCCTTGTACCAGAGATATTTGGAACTGGGAGACCCGGCAATCCCCGCACAGTTGATGGCGATGGTTGAGCCGATTGGAAGGCCATCGAAGCTATAATCATAACTGTCCGGCAGAGACCAAGTCACGTTGTGAATGTAATTGATTCCATTGTGCTGCATCCACTGCCCCAGCAGACGGTTCCGATAGCAATTCCAAACGCGCTGGGGAAAGGGCATGTTTCCCAATTGGGAGAAGTCCGTTCCAATGACGCCCTCGAAGGACATTAGAAGTGACAGATACCTTTCCGGATTATTCCACAGGCATTCAAACGAATAATCATCAATGAAGAAATGGATGAACGCCTGGTGGCTTGCAGAACTCCGTGCCAGATGGAACGGGACTAGGAATCGTGGCAGTTTACCGGTGAATGGCTCAATGGTGGGCATTTCCAGTAGGCTCACAGCGGAAGGGTTGAACAAATGAAGGTTCCCGATGGTTGCCTTCTTCTTGAAGTGGCGGCTCATTTCCCTGGCCCTGGGTCTGACTTCCCGAACACCTGGTTCAGGAAACAGAAGGTAATTTATTGTGTTGCTCATAATGTTTAAAAATTGAGCAACCACAAAAATATAGAAAAAGTTTTCGAAAGAAAGGACAACTCGTTGCATGTGCCAAAACAGACTGATAATCAAATTGTTGCGGGTAATCAGAAAAAGTTGCCGGTTAAAAATAGTCAAAAAATCGTATCAGAAACGTCTTTTTCATAAGCATTTAGACAACGAAATGATTGATTTTGGCACCATCAAGCCAAAATCATGGGACATCAAGGGGGCTAATTTTTTTTGCTTATGTAGGAGTTTTTTACTTTTTGCGCCTCTTCTGGCCCATCCGGTCATAGTGATTCCACATCTCCCAGATGAGAATCTCCTGCGTGTCTTCATTTATCTGATACACAAGCCGATGCTTGGCGCTGATGCGACGTACATAAAAGATGTCTCCGTCATCGACCTTCTCCAATCCACCTCCGGAATTCGAATAAGGATCGGCCTTGAGTTGCTCCAGAATCCCTGAAGCAATATCGGCATAAGGACTGCGCATCAATTTCACGTAGTCCTTTTCTCCGCCCTTGGTATATCGAATCTCGTACATTGGCTAATTGTAGATATGCAAAATTAGTCATTTTCAGCGACATCCTATCCCAACGCACGCTCCGACCAAGTTCCCGTCAGCGCATCGGACTGGACGCCTTGCGCCCGCCCGCTTCACTGCCGTGAACTCCGTCGGAGCTTTCCAGCGCTTGGGCCATTCACGTCGGCAAGCCGCCGTGAAAGACCAAACCCGGTGACAGACTGGCACCAGCAAGCTGCCGCCAGACTGTCCCCGGGCCGCGCACCCACGGAGCCCAGCGGACTGAGGTGGGCCCTTCCGGCGCCACCTCAGTCCGCCCGGCTCCTTATCCTTTTGTAAGTTCTATGGCAGCCTGAATCTTGAATCGCTGCTCCAATTCCTTCATCCGCTCCAGAAGGACGTCGAACTCCGGTTTCTCCCCATACATCATCGCCTCAGTCATTGCCTGATAATCCCTTCGCCACTCAGGGAGGAATTCATCGGGAGGTGTCAAGCGCAGCCTTGAACGCACATCCGGGGTGTAATCCACGTCGCGGATATGGGTAAATGTCTCTCGATGATGCCGGATTGTTTCCCACAGATGGTTATCCCTCACGGCCACATCGGCCAGCGGAAGGTCCATCATCTTCTCAAGGTCGTACATATGCCTGGTCCTGCGGGCGGCATTGGCGCAATTCCCGGTCGAGAAGATTTCATGCAGCAGGAAGGCTTTCTCCAGAAAAGTCTTGCCGGGGGTGGCAGCAGTAATCTCCACATCCTCGATATCCGTCACTATGCCCAGCGTGTCGTGGATGATACTGGTTACCCTTGCCTTTTCCGTAGGTTCGAAAAGCGACCTGGCACCCACCTCCAGTACAACTTCCGGAAGCAGGTAAGGCAACTTGTCGGGATATACAGACTTATAGGCAATAAACACCTTGCGAGGTTCAGGATAAGTTGCGTCTCCTTCGCCATCGGGTTCAACACGAACCGAGCAAAACTTGTCAAGCCCGTACGAAGCAACCAAGGTTTCAAACATGGGCGCGAAATTGTCGCGGACAAAAGTGGAAGAGCCCTTCCGCAGTTTTTTCAGCTGCTTGCTCCCAATATCCCCGGTGATGCCGAAGAGGCTCCGGTCGAAAGCAAGGTCAATATCTTCGGACATGCGGCTGATCAGGTGGCCGATCTTGGCCAGCGAGCTACCCCCTTTGAACAGGATTTTATCGGCATAGGGCATGGAAAATACCACCTGCAGCATCGTCGTCACCCACAGGTCTTTCTCAACGGCCTGTTCGGGCAGGCCTATTCTTACAGCGGTCTGGTCAATGACCAGGCGACGCCTATTATCGTCAAGTTCAAAAAAATCATTCATAAGCGTTCATTACGATAGACCTGATCCAGGCTGGCATGAGTTTCAGGTCTTGTTTCATAGTGTTGGTGTTTGAGGCCTTCACCAGTTCCTGAACCCGGGCAATCTGTTCCGGGGTAATGTTCTTTTCCCCGATTTCCTTGAGCCCTACGACAATCAGCATGGCAAGTTCATTGGTGAAGGCAAAGGTCTTGGGTGCGGCGTGCTTGAATGTAATTCCGCGCCCCTGGCCGATTGTAATCTTACGCTGTGACCCGTCGGTCAGGTACACAACGTTCATAGGAATCTGTGTTGAAAGCCCCAGACGGTTAAGAGCATAGTTTCCGGCAGGGACAATCCGTGCGTGATCCCGTTTAGCAATACTCTGGGCCAGTTCCTCGAAATTGGGATACAAGACACCAAGCCCGAGTTCCTTGTCAATCTTGGGATAGAGATAGATGCCCCTGGCGAGCCGGACCATATCTCCCGACGCAACCAGGCGTTCCAGCGCCTTGGACACTGCCTTCGGCTGCCCATAGGATGCAAAATCAGAAGTGAAATACACTTTACCTCTTCCGCACTTCTTAATGTTGTTTAACACCTTATCTTCAACACTTTGCATTGTAAAAACCATAAAATCCTGTCGCAAAAATACAAAATATTTGCTACAAATCATACAGTCTGCCAAAGATATTTAATCCGCACTCTTCCCCAGGAAGAATCCAATCACATGATTTGCTCCGGCAGAAACCAGATTGTCTGCAATCTGGAGGAAGGAAAGGCCGCGCGTTGTGATATCGTCAAAGAGAAGGATGTTCCGTCCGATGATTCCTTCAGTTGCAAACGTCAACCCCTCCAGGGTATCAGCTTTTTTCTCCTTACGGCTGTCAATCCTGTCGGCATCCCGGCGGACCAGACCATAGCCGTTGGTGATTCCAGTTTCCGTGGAGACCTCCTCGCAAAAGGTCTTGAAGCGCCGTTCTGCCTTCTCAGCCGTAGATGCCGGTATCACGCAGAGCGTCCATTTTTTCATCTGGCTCTTCCAAAAATGTCCCTTGATAAAATCGGACACCAGTTGGACTGCCTGATAATAGTCTCCCTCCTTGAAGCTGATAATAGACTGCCTGTTGGAAGCATCGATGGAGGACAGCCGGGTGTATTTCCCTTTCGGGTAGTATGTGAAACAATATACAGCCCGGTATCTAGCAATCTTGATTTCTTTGTACTTTCCACCGATGTAACTCCAGTTTCCTTCCCAATAAGGTGTAGCCACTTCCGGTTCTTGTTCTGGAGGCTGTTCTGGTTCCGCTGTTTTTTTCGACCGGCTTTTCAGATACAGCAGAACGGCGCCTGCTGCAACAATCAGGGCTAGGAACTGCCCTAAAAACACACTAAAAGCGTTCATAGTATCAACCGGAGGGGGTACCGTCCGGCACCGTTGCCGCTTCGGGTCCTCCGAAGCCCCAAAAATATACAAAATTATCCGTGTTATCCGTTTTTAAACGTTTAATTTGCTTTTCGTTGAGAATCAATCGTTTACAAGGATGGGGAATTCCATTTTTGCAACATTAAAAGTGCAAGTCGCTCACCATCAATCCCTTGCAGTTGAAACGTTTCACATTATTTTGTAATCTTTTTCGCCTTAGGATACTTTTCCAAGGTGCAATCAAGCATCAAAAGCAGCACATCTTCTGAGGTTGCTTCCTTAATCAGCCCCTCGCTCCTTGCCCAGTACATCAAGTTCCGAATGGCCGATCGGGTATCGGCACTCACCGCCAGTGTTGCCGTCAGCTTTCTTTTGCCTCTATCCTTCCTGGAGGGCTTCGTCACCTTGGGCTTTTCTTCATTCATCACAGCATCCGTCGGAAGCTGGGTGGGTTGTTCTGTAAGCCCCAGTACTTTTTTGAAACTGTCAATCTGTCCCATTTATTTATCGTCATTATCGTTGTTATACTCACCTGAACGGCTATTTTCGCTATTGGCGTTGTTATCATCATATCGGTTAAAACCATCATATCCACTGTAAAGATTATAGGCGATATTGGTGTAATCATGCCTGTTTCCGTCATAACCATTCTAAACGTTATCGCTGCAAATATAGCGAGTTTTGGTAATCTACACAACACTTTGCTTTGTGCAATTTGCATTTATGGGAATTATTGCTACCTTTGCAACTGAAAGGGCGTTTTCCGTTGGAACCGTTAGGTGCAAACTGCAAGATGGGTGTTTGTCGGACAAACACGGACCCCGTTCCGGGGCCATCTTGTACGCTTCGCGGACGGGAAAACTCCGCAGTCGTTTTCCTTTGGCCCTGTGGGCCGTGGGATGAAAAAGAAAATCGGCTATTGTTTTAGAGGAGAGTGATTTGTGATGACGAACAAAACAGTAAAGATTACCTTCCGGATGACGGAAGAAGACGCTGCCAAGATGGATGCGTTGATGGCTCTTGAAGGGTTCAGGTCCCGTTCAAAGTACATCAGAAAAAAGGTCATTGGTGCCAGGGTCTTCAGGCGCAATCTGCGTCGAAACGAGGCTAACATTTCCAAACAAATTGAGCTGTTGCGCGCCGAAATCAAGCGCATCGGCGTTAACTACAACCAGGTGGTCCGAGCCGTCAATTCCATGGCCCGCCTCCGCGACAAGCGGGGCAATGCGGTGATTACAGCCCACACCATAGACGGCAAGCTGACAGACCTTAGAACAATGATGATTTCCGTCCTTGACAAGGTAGATGCCATCGAGGCGGAAGTATCTGATAATTCATGTTCAACCCATTAATTTTTAGCATTATGCAGACATTGTTTCTTACAGGAAATCTTGCAGCAGACTGCGAGATTGTGCCCGGGAAAGAGGGCAAAGAGTTCATTCGTTTCACTGTTGCGGCCAAAGACCCATCTGCCGACAGGGAGGATAAACCCACTTATTACACCTGCCGGATGTCGAAGACCGGCGTGTCGGAGCGTCTGAAAAAAGGGCGGTATGTTGCCCTGGTGGGGAGCCTTCGCGTCTCCCAGAACATCAAGGAGGACAAGACCTACACCAACCTGGACGTTTGGGTCCAGAGCCTCGACGCCCCGCAGCTGTCATCCGGCGAATGACTGATTCACCGTTTTGCCGTTGACCTGTCGAGATGGTAATCAAGATTTACGCACCGGCGCCGAGTACATCATCGGCGGTTCAGTACAATGAGAGGAAGGTTGCCGAGGGAAAAGCCTCGGTAATCTTCTCCTCTAAAATTGACGACCCGCGCAATCCGATGAAGACCTTCGAACGATATGAGAACGGCAGTCTCCGCACTGAGAAGATGTCTTTTCACGCTTCCATCAATCCCAGCATTACTGACGGAATGACCGACGCCCAGGTGCGGGAATTCACGCGGGAATATATGGAGAAGATGGGATATGGTAACCAGCCCTACATTCTCTACAAACACACGGATACAGTACGTATCCATTACCATATAGTATCCGTGCGTGTAGATGAGAATGGGCGGAAGATTCCCGATTTCAAGGAGCGGAAACGTTCCCAGCAAGCCATGCATGAACTCGCCGCCAAGTATGGATACGATGTTGGCAAAAAGAAAGAAGACGGGAAGGAACAGGGAGAGGAAAAGGAAACAAATCCATATCAAGGCTTTGACCCGGCAGCCGGAGAATATGGCAGGCAGATAGAAAGAATTGCGGAACTTGCCATGACCTACCATTTCACCAATTCCCGACAGTTCGACGTGGTAATGGAAAGTTTGGGCGTGAAGGTAGTCCCACAGGAGGACGGCTCAGTGGGCTTTATCGGCCTGGACCCCAAAACGCACAAGGAATGCACGGCGCTTATCCGGGATACGGGCATCCGATATCCCACAATGGACGAAATAGATGCGCACGCCAAGGACTGCAAAGGAAAGATAAAGACCAGGGAGAAGCAGCGTGTGGCGAATCTCACCCGGGCAGCCATGAAAAAATGCAAAACCGAACTCCATACGCTCCGCTACCTTGCCAAGAGTGGCATCTATGTGGCCTTTTCCAAGACCACTGACGGGAAGATTTTCGGCGTTACGTTCGTGGACCATCACAACAAATGCGTCTTTAAGGCTAGTGAAGTCGGTATCAAGGCCGCCGAGTTCGAGCAGTTGCGAACAAGCGTCTGGGCAGAAAACGAAAAGGGCGGAAATGAAAAGAGCACCAGCGCTGAAATCGCCGACTTGGCAATAGCTGCTGCCGGTGCTGAAAGGAGCCGCCGGAATGAAGATGAAGAGATAATGAGAAGAGGGCGAAGGGGGCCCTGACACTGATGAATTCAAAGACTAAACCCATGTTTTCGATGTTCCTCCTGCTCGCGGGAGGCGTCTTGCTGTTTGTGTTGTACTATTATGCCTACCCGATGTGGGCGGTACTGGGAATGCGCTCGGCCATGACCGATTCTCTGATGCTGGATATCTACCGTTCCGGTCTAATGGCATCGCCGTGGTCAGTCCGTTTTGTATGTATATTCTTCACCACCTTTTCGGTTATAATTAGGAGCGGCAGCTCCAAGGCATCCACCTGGAAAGAAGTGCTGGTCCCACTGCTTGCAGGGCTGGTTTTATTCCTTGGCTCGGCTTTTCTTGGAAGCGGATTCTGGTTCGTTTTGACCTGTGCAAGCGGATTTGTCCTGTATCTTATCGGTGCCATTCGGCTGGGCCGTCTGGTCAAAAGCTTTGACGCCAACCTTCCGGACTACTGGGACACTTTCCCGCAGTGCGAAGAACTTATCGAAAACGAGGACAGTGTAAACCTCCCGATGACTTACCAGTATCAAGGCAAGATTCGAAAAGGCTACATCAATGTGGTCTCTCCTCAGCGCGGCTGCATGGTCATCGGCATTCCCGGTTCCGGAAAGACCTACAGTATCTACGGTCCGTTCTTCCGACAGATGATGCAGAAGGGTTACGCGATGTTTGTGTATGATTACAAGTATCCGGATCTGACGCACCGGGTAATGAACGAGCTACTGGACAACTACGGCAACTACCCAGTTAAGCCTAAGCTCTATATCGTCAACTTCGACGACCCGCTGCACTCGCACCGTTTCAATCCCATCCATCCACGCTATCTGACCGACCCCATCGATGCTACGGAGATAGCCGAGGTCATCATGAAAAATGCCAACCGGGAGAATGCAAAGGGAGATGACTTCTTTTCGTTGTCGGCCCGCTGCTATATCGACCTTCTCATCTGGTTTCTGAAAATCTACGAGGGCGGCAAGTACTGCACCTTCCCGCATCTGATTGAGCTGATGGGACAGGACTACAGGGCTGTTTTCGAGATTCTCAAGAAATTCGATGAGCTGGAGGTCAAGCGCAATACCTTTGCCGATGCCATTCAGGATCAGGCATACGAGCAGCTACAAGGACAGATTGCATCGGCCCGTGTGCCGCTGAACCGGTTTGCCTCCAAAACCCTGTACTGGACCCTTTCCGGGGATGATTTCTCCCTGGAGATAAATGACCCTGCAGAGCCCAAGATTATTTGCGTAGGGAACAATCCTCGCCGACAGTCCGTTTATGGAACCACGCTGGCCATGCTGATGTCCCAACTCTTCAAGATTATCAACAACCCTGGCAAGATGCATAGTGCGGTACTCATTGATGAGCTGCCAACCATCTACCTGAAGGGCCTCGATAACCTCATCAACACGGCCCGTTCCAATAAGGTGGCCGTTGTCATTGGTGCCCAAGACAAAAGTCAGCTGGTGAAAGACTACGACCAGAAGGAATCCGACGTCATCTTCAACACCGTCGGAAATGTCTTTGCCGGAGCTGTAAAGGGCGACACGGCCGAAAGCCTGAGCAAATCCTTCGGCAAGGTGGACAGGGAGATGCGCTCTTTCCAGGAAAGCGACACCTCAGAGCATATCACCTATTCCTTCCAGCAACGTGAAGTCCTGCCACCCAACAAAATTGAGGCCCTCTCACAGGGAACATTCTGCGGGTACGTGGCCGACAGTTTCAAACAGAAGGTACATCCCAAGGTGTTCTGCGGGGAAGTGGATGCCGGTGCGCCACCGCTGCACAATGAGGATATTCCGCAGATTGTCGTGAATATGAGCAAGGAAGAGATTATGAAAGAAGTCGAGATGAATTACCAGAAAATCCATCTCGACATCGTAAATCTAATGTTCAGGGAACTGAACGACCCGGCTTAAGCCTCCGCTGGGGTTTCTTCTGCGGGGAGAGGCTCCCAGCTCCATATGAACTTATACCCGGCGGCTTCGGCCATCTGCTCCATGTCCGACATCATGCATACGCCCTCACGGAGGCGGTAAACCATGCCTGCGCGGCTCATATTCACGCGTTTAGCCAAATCGGGTATGCTCAGATTCTTCTCAAAGAGGTATTTGTTTATCGGTTTCAACCTGTCGCTGTGGAAGGCTGTCATCGGCCGGAGTGCGCGGCCGGAAGGCTCAATTTCGCGGACATTTTCCCACTTCCAGACAAACTTATATCCGGCCGCCTGAGCCATGTCTTCCATATCCGAAATCAGGCAATCACCTACGCGTACGCGGTATGCAACACCGTGGCGGGAGAGTTTTTTCTCGCAGCGACGGCTAAGTTCAGCCATGCTGATGCCCTTCTCAAAAAGATACTTCTTGATGGGGTCCAAGCGCCCTGCAGTTTTTGTTTTTTCCATATTCTTCGCTCCTTCAGTTTGTAAATTCAAAATATTTTTCAGTCCTTTGCGGTGAGTATTGCAATACATTTATACAATATAGCAATACATTTTTAGACTATACTTCGCTCCTGTGAGAGGATACCAAGGCAGAAAATACTGCGCTTTGGAATTTATCACAATACAAAGGTAGGAAGAATTATTGGATTTTGACAAAATTTTTTGAAAAATGTTTACGCAAAGAGAACTCAACATTCCGATAGACAAGGTTGCAGAAGCCTTAGGCTTACGAGCGGGAAGAGCAAAGGATATGTTCTTTTCTCCGATGAGGGACGAATCCGTCGCCTCCCTGCATATAGACAGAACGAAAAACGTGTGGCATGATTTCGGTTCCGGCATGGGCGGGACGGTAGCCCAGCTTGTGATGCTTGCCCGCCGATGCGACAAGAAGTCTGCATATGATTTTCTGAGGCTTCTGGATCCGGATGCCAGCAAACATATTATAGAAATCCCTAAACCGGAGAAGACCACAGAGATAAAGACTGTCCGTCCCATCCAGTGTTATTATCTCACCAAGTACCTGCACGACCGTAAAATTCCGCTGGAACTGGCCCGGCAGTACTGTAAAGAGGTAATCATCCACTCCTATAGCAAGGACATGAACTATACCCATGTGGGGTTCCAGAACAATGGAGGCGGATTCGCCCTGTCTTCGCCCACAGGATATAAATCAACCACCAAAGCTGATATTACCACCATCAATACGATGGGAGAGTGCTCCATGGAGCCTTCGTCCAAGAGCGTGGCCATCTTTGAGGGCTTCTTTGATTTCCTTTCCTGGCAGGTGATGCAGTCAAGCAAGGCGCCATCCTGCGATGTTGTGGTCCTGAATTCCGTGAACAACTTGGAAAAAGCCCGTAGCTACATCACCGCCCACGACAAAGCCAACTGCTTCCTGGATAATGATGCCGCTGGCGAAAAGTGCTACCAAGGTGTCCGCGACATGATGAAGGGGAAAGAGGTCCTGGATATGTCCGACCTTTATGGCCCCCACAAGGATCTCAATGAATTCCTTCAGGCCTCCCGAGGCTATTCTTCTCAAATGAAACTAACTCCTAGCTTGTAGAGAAATGGTACCAGAACTTCCCGATATAGCCATCAATGGCTTCTACAGCCAAACGCAAGTCGCCAAACTTCTTGGCGTAAGCTACGACTCCGTACACCGCTGGATCAATAAACCCAACGGACTCCCTTGCCAATACAACAAGAGGACCGGTTTCCCCACCATACGGGGGAAGGATATTATCCGCTTTTTTAACTCCAGAATATGACATAAACGCAGCGTGCGTTTAACCAATCAAATTTACCCTTTTTATAATCTGTGCATCGAAGGCCGTGAGGTTGTGTAGATGCACTATTTTTTTGGAATTCAAGACAACTTTCCGTATCTTTGTTCAAGCGAAGAAAGCCCGACCAGCAGGAGGAGTGAGGCGGGAGTGAGACGGAGCTTTTCAAAAACATAATAGGGTGATTATTAAGCAGATAGCGTGCGATAATTGTTCTGTCACGCCGGGGGTCGCGAGTTCGAGCCTCGTCCGCACCGCAAAGCCTCCTAAGTCCTGCTAATCAGCAACTTAGGAGGCTTTGTTTTTCTTTTCGGGCTCAATTACTTTTTTTCTAAAAAAATCCCGGAACCGTCGGCTCCGGGATTGAGAATCCGGGCAAAGCCTTAGTAAGTGACGACGGGCTCCAGTTTCTGGGCCAGCTCAATATACTTGGCGATTTCCTTCTCAACGGGGGTGCGTTTGCAAAGGTGCTTGGACTCATTGATTTCCAGTACCTTGGCAGCCAGGTTGGCGGCGTTGCGGTTGCGGAGCTCCTTGACGGTGTCCACACCGGCGGCTTCCAGGAGTTCGGAGAACTGAGGGCCCACACCCTTCACACGGAAGAGGTCTGCGTGGTTTACCCAAGTGAGGATAAGGTCTCCGCGGATGCCGGTCTTCTCTTCCAGCGCTTTGCGGCCCTTGGGGGACGCACCTTCTTTCAGAAGCTGATCTACCGTTTCGATGCCAATGGCGACGAGTTTTTCTGCATAGACAGGGCCGATACCCTGAATGTCAATGATTTTGTAAGCCATAGTGAAAGTCTTTAGTGGTTATGATTTCAAATTCCAACTTCAAAGATAAAAAAATTCAAGGGAAAAAGAAAATTTTTTGCTATATTTGCAATCGAAGGAAAAATTTATGGAAAACTTTCCCCTGGACAGAGAAAAGATTTATTTCTCATCAGACATGCTCACACTGGACTGCGAAGACGGTCCCGTGACGCTCAAGCTGTCTGAATGGCTCCACCGGGATCCCGTCCGCATCCACCGTATGATTGTGAAGGAAAAAGCCTTGCAGGTGGATCAGATGGAGGTTTTCGCCCCCTTGGTCTCCAAACTCAGAAGGGCGGACTATGAGTATTACAAACGTATCACCGGCCTTAAAATGCTCATAGACTTTCCCGGCTTCTCCTCTGATGTGGAAGCCCGCATTCCCTACGACACAGACCCCATCGCCTTCTATAAATGGTGGAGAAAAGGCAAGAACGAGAGCAAAGTTTACCTCTCCCCCGCCTATCAGTTCAAACTGTTCCAGAAAGTGTCCCACATGGAGCCCAAAATCATGCTCAAGAAGGACATCGAGTTTGTAAAGACCTTCTGACCATGAGCTTGGAAGAAATCCTGGCCGTCCCCACAGTCCCTTCGAAAGAAGAACTTGACAATGATATCTGGGACGCAGACAATTGTGTAAGTTATTCGGCCGATGGGAAGCGCCTTCTGGATGCGGAGAATTTCCCATCGGAGATAAGCGTACAGGAAGGCTGCGAAGTCATCTGCGACGAAGCCTTTGCCTTCCAGGACTACATGGCCGGAAGGAAAATCGGGGAGGAGGTTCCCCTGGAAGAGCGCTCGTCCTATTTAGAAAAGATTTCCCTGCCCAAAACCCTCACGCATATCGGCAAGGCCGCCTTCTGCGAGTGCGGGGAACTCCTGACCCTTCGGCTCCCGGCCAGCCTGCTGAGCATCGGGGCATCGGCCTTCGCCGACTGCTGGCAGCTGGAGAAAATCACCATCCCAAAGGGGACGCGCTATATCGGCCCGGGGGCTTTCCAGGGCTGCATCAACCTGTACCAGGTAAAACTGGGAAAAGCCATAGAAGTGATTGGCGAAGACGCCTTTGACGACTGCGAATCCTTAGAGACCATCATCATCCCCCACGGGATGCTGGACCGTTTTCTCCAACTCCTCCCCAAGGAGCTCCATCCCCTGATAGAAGAATTATGACCGGACAGAATTACAAAGTAAGCCAGGACGCCTTCCTGCTGGAATACCTCTTTCAAATCCTTCCCGGACAGTCCCGGACCGGCGTGAAGAACATGCTCGCCAAAGGGCAGATTCTGGTGAACGGAGAAAGCCGGACGGCCTTTGACCAGCCGCTCAGGAAAGGAGACCGCATCACCATCCTCCCCAAGGGTATCTCTATTGCCCGGGCCACCCGCAACGATGCCCGCGACGAAGTGGAGAAGGCCGGGGTGAAGTTCCTGTTCGAGGACGAGAACTATATCGTGGTGGACAAACCCTCCGGCATGCTCACCGTGGCCACCGGCAAGGAGAAAAAGACATTGTACTCCCTCCTCAACGCATATATTAAGGTGAACGCCCGCATGCAGCGGAAGGAAGACCTCCTTTCCGGCAGGGAGCCCGACCGTTCCACCGCCAAAATCTGGATTGTCCACCGCCTGGACCGCGGGACGTCCGGCGTACTGGTCTTCGCCAAGAACGAAAGGGCCAAGGATATCCTCCAGAGCAAATGGAAAGACCTGGTGGCCGAAAGAAAATACATTGCCTGGTTGGAAGGGAAGCTGGAAAAGGAAAGGGGCGCCGTCCAGAGCTGGCTGGCAGAGAATCCCAAGTCCCTCAAGATGGTCTCTTACGACCAGGAGGTAAAAGACAGCCAGCTGGCCATCACCCATTACCGGGTACTCTCCTACAGCCGTCACTATACCCAGGTGGAGTTTTCCCTCCAGACGGGCCGGAAGAACCAGATTCGCGTCCATGCCGCCTCGCTGGAGCATCCCGTGGCCGGGGACGAGAAATACGGGGCCCAGACAGACCCCGTGAAGCGCCTGGCCCTCCACGCCGGCACCCTGGTATTCCGCAACCCCTTCTCCGGCAAGATGGTGCGCTGCACCTCTCCCCTTCCGGACTGTTTTGAAATCTTCGAAAAAAGATGATTACGCCCACTGTCAAAGCCCCCGAATCGCCCAAGGCCGCCCTTGTGTTCGTGCATGGCATGGCCTCCCATAAAAAGCGCTACTACCCTTTCATGACCTACATGGCCGAGAAAGGCTTCGCCTGCGTCATCTATGACCAGCGCGGCCATGGCGAAAGCGTCAGCTCGCCGGAGGAACTGGGCTACTTCGGGAAAGGCGGCTCCAAACTGCTCATGGAAGACTGTCTGGAAATCGTGAGATGGACCCGCGCCCAATATCCCGGCATTCCCGTCTTCCTCTTCGGCCACAGCATGGGTTCCATGGTGGTACGCTGCCTTGCCAAGCGCCACGACGCGGAAATTGACGGCCTCATTGTCTCCGGCACTCCCGCCCCCAGCCGGCTTGCCGGCATCGGAATCTTCCTCACCCGCATCATCAGCCTGTTCAAGGGAGAGCACTACCGTTCCAGGAAAATAGCCCTGCTCATGTTCGGGAAGCAGGAAAAACGCTTCGCCTCCGAAGGGATGCGCAACGCCTGGCTCTCCTCCAACAAGGCCGATGTCCAGTCCTTCAACAACGACCCGCTCTGCGGCTTCAAATTCACCCTGAACGGCTACCGGACCGTGATGCAACTGGTCCGGGACACCTACTCCCCCCGAGGCTGGGAGGTGAATCATCCCGACCTTCCCGTCCATTTCGTTTCCGGCGGAAACGACCCCTGCATGGGCTCCCTCTCCACCTTTGCCCGGATTGTAAGCTTCTTCCGGGGACGCGGCTACAAGAATGTCACCAGCAAGATTTATCCCGGCCTGCGCCACGACATCCTCAACGAAATCGGCAAAGAAGATGTCTGGACAGACCTTGAAGCCCTTGCAGAATCCTGGCTATGACCACTCTGGAAAAAGCGGTTTTCAACCGCACCGAGCTCCTGGTAGGACCGGAAGGCATGACAGCCATTCAAAACGCCTCTGTCATTCTTTTTGGTTTGGGCGGAGTGGGCAGCTGGTGCGCGGAAGGCCTGGTAAGGAGCGGCATCCGCAAGCTCACGCTGGTCGATTCCGACTGCATCTGCATCACCAATGTGAACCGACAGCTCATGGCCACCACCCAAACCGTAGGGAAAGTGAAAGTGGAAGTGCTCCGGGAGCGCCTGCTGCAAATCAATCCCAAGGCCGACATCCAGGCCATCCAGGCCATCTACAGCACCGAAACGGCCGACAGTTTCCAGCTGGAGCAATACGACTATATCCTGGACTGCATTGATTCGCTCAAAGACAAAATGGACCTGCTGCTAAGGGCATCGGCCCTTCCGGGAACCCTTTTCAGCGCCATGGGCGCCGCCCTCAAGATGGACCCCACCGGTGTAAGAGTGGCTCCTTTTGCCGATGTCCGGGGTTGTCCCCTGGCCGCCGCCATCCGGAAGAAAATGCGCCGGGAACACAAATGGCCCGCCAAAAGCTTCCTCTGCGTCTATGACGAAGAAGTGCTGGAAAACAAAGGCAAGCAGACCGCCTGCGGCACCGAGCACTGCATGTGTCCCAGGAAATCGGAGGGAGACCCTTCGCTGGCCGGTCATGAATGGTGCAGTTCCAAGGCCGTTATCAACGGAACCCTGGCACACATTACGGCTATCTTCGGCTTCACCCTGGCCGGGCTGGTCATCGAGCACATTCTGGGCACACGCCCCTGAGCAGGTAACTCACCGTTTCCACCGCATACCCTTCCGGTGCTTTCACCGGCGGGACCGGCGTGTCTTCCAGGCAGAAGGTCCGGTGGCAGCGGGTGCAGTAGAAATGCACGTGGACGTCGTCGTCGTGGTCCTCATGATGGCTGTGGCAGAGCTCATAACGGACGCCGTCTCCCGCATCCTCCAGCACATGGACCAGATGCGCGTCCCGGAAGGCCGTCAGCGCCCGGAAGATATTGCTCTTGTCAATGGTCTCCAAGCGCTCCTCCAGCTCCCTGAGCGAGAGCGGCCGATGGCTTTCTCCCAGCGCACGGGCTACCAGAAGGCGGTTGGGCGTCACCTTTACGCCATGTTCCTCAAGCAGGTGTTCCATTGCAGAATGAAATGATGGCGAATATTGCAATCATAAAAAAGTTTTCCTACCTTTGCTCCCGGGAAAGTCTTACACGACCAGCTCCCTCTGAACTCCCCCAGGGCAGGAATGCAGCAAGGGTAGGAGGTTGTAGCGGTGCGATGTAAGGGGCTTTCCCTTTTTTCGTTCAATCCAGACTGCTGAAGACGAAAGGCAGGATGTCTTCCACCTTCCCGAACTTCATGATTTTCTTTTTCCCCACCAGAATCACCTCCATCTTCTGATTGTACTTTTTCTGGTACTGGGCCATCACCTGGCGGCAGGAGCCGCAGGGCGTGGCCGGGCTGTTGCACAGGACGCCATGGTCGCTTCCGGCAATAGCCAGGGCCACCATGGGCACGTCCGGGTAATTGGCGCTGGCGGCGAACATGGCCGTACGCTCCGCGCAGAGACCGGAGGGATAGGCCGCGTTCTCCTGGTTGGCGCCCTTGACGACGGTGCCGTCGGAGAGCAGGAGGGCGGCTCCCACCTGGAACTGGGAATACGGGGAATAGGAGCCCTTCTGGGCATCCAAAGCCGCCGCAACCAGCATCTGGTCACGCTCCGTCATTTCGGAGGGCGAGGCAAATTCCTCGTAGCGGATTTTCAATTCTTTGCTTGCCATAGTGTCAGTCTCTTAACAGGGGAAGGGTGGAGCAGCGCAGCAGGCCGCCCATCTTGGAGATTTCCCGGTAAGGAACCGTCTCCACCGTCATTCCCCAATTTTCCCTCAAATGCCTGTTCAGGCGCGTGAAATGCTCTTCCGTCACCACCACGTCCGGGGCGATGGAGAACACGTTGGTGTTCATGTAATACATTTCCTCGGTGGTAATCTCAAACACGTTTTCCGGGCCGAAGATGTCTATCAGATGCTCCGCATCCCGGGGATTCATGAAGCCGCGCCTGTAGATGACGGCCTTGTCCTCCCCCACCGGCATGAAGGTGCAGTCCAGATGCAGGATGCCGGCATAAGGGTCCGTATCGCTTTTCAGAAGATTGAGCGGAAGGATGGTACGCTGCGGGAATATCATCTTCAGGTACTCCAGGGCCAGCCGGTTGGTACGGGCTGTCTTCACCTGACGGTAGTCCGGGAAATCGTACTGACCCAGGAAGATGTAATCCTTGTACAGAATCACGTCCCCGCCCTCTACATGCACGGCTTCGGGCAGGTTGTAAATCTGTTTGTAATGGACTTGCCTGTAAATGTCTTCGTAAGCGTCAATCTCTTCCTGGCGGTCCGGAATAATGTTGGAGACGATAATCTTGTCATCAATCACAAAGCCCACGTCCCGGGAAAAAATCTGGTTGCAGTTCTGCACCAGGCGGGGCCGATGCACCTTTACGCCATATTTGAGGAGGATGGACTCGAAAGCGGCCATCTCCCGCACGACATCCTCTTCCTGAGGATAGACGCCGTTCTTGACGGACTCGTAGGATTTGCTGTCGTACGTCTGGTCCAGCGAAGGAACGGGACCGCTGGAATAGGGCATTCCCAAAACCACTTCCCGAAGCCTGGACGTTTCCGACGAGACATGAAGTTGCATAGGTGTCATAAATTACTTGGTAAAGATAACACTTTTTATGCAAACTGCCAATTTCGCAAAAAAAAGCGTACCTTTGTACCCATGGACAAGAGCAAAATCAAAGTGTGCGTGGGGCTTTCCGGCGGGGTGGACTCGTCGGTGGCCGCCTGGCTCCTCAAACAGGAGGGCTATGACGTATTTGCCATGTTCATGCAAAACTGGCACGACGCCGACGCCACCCTCCACGGAGACTGCGAATGGGAGGAAGACCGCTTCGTGGCAGAGATGGTGGCCCGGAAAATAGGCATCCCCTTCTATTTCGTGGACCTTTCCAAGCAGTACCGGCAGCGGGTGGTGGACTACATGTTCGACGAATACGCCAAGGGCCGCACGCCCAATCCCGACGTGCTCTGCAACCGGGAAATCAAGTTCGACGCCTTCCTGCAGGTGGCCGAAAAATACGGGGCCGATTACGTGGCCACGGGGCACTATTGCCGGAAGGAGGAGATTCCCGGTGGTGTTTTCCGTCTTTTGGAAGGGACGGATCCCAATAAGGACCAGACGTACTTCCTCTGCCAGCTCTCCCAGGAGCAGCTCCGAAGGACGCTCTTCCCCATCGGCCACCTCACCAAGCCGGAAGTAAGGAAGTTGGCCAAGGAGGCGGAACTGCCATCGGCCGATAAAAAAGACTCGCAGGGCATCTGTTTCGTGGGCAAGGTGGACCTTCCCACCTTCCTGAAGCAGAAACTCTCCTCCGTGGAAGGCGACGTAGTGGAGGTTTTCGACGCCTACTACGCCACGGACCCGCTGTACGTCTGGCAGCAGGAAACCCTCGGCCGCCTGCTCAAAGAGGGGGAAGTGCTGGACCGCACGGTCCATTACGCCCCGGAAGAGAAGATTCTCACCTCCGACGGCAAACCCTTGGGCGTGAGCCCCTTCGAGGAAGCCCGGGTGGCCGACCTCACGGAGGAGGCGCTTCAGAAGCTCTCCACTCCCCTCACCTACTCCATCACCTTTGAGACGGAGACCTACCGCAGCGGCAAGAAGCATATCCGGAAAACCCGGTACAAGGAGAACCCCTGCGGCCGCATCGCAGGCCGGCACGAGGGGGCCCAGTTCTATACCATCGGCCAGCGGAAAGGCCTGGGCATCGGAGGCCATGCAGAGCCCGTCTTCGTGATTGCCACGGACATGGCGGCCAACCGCGTCTATGTGGGGGAAGGCCATAACCACAAGGGCCTGAGCCGCTTCTGCCTCCGGGTGGCCCCGGAAGAAATCCATTGGATAAGGCCGGACCTTGCCATGGCCTGCGGGGAGATGCGCCGCTACCGGGTGCGCATCCGCTACCGCCAGCCCCTCCAGAGCGCCACGCTCCTGATGCGGGAGAGCGGCCTGTACATTCTGTTTGACGGCCCCCAGCGGGGCATTTCCCCCGGACAGTTCGCCGTCTGGTACGACGGAACGGAAATGCTGGGAAGCGGAGTTATCTGACCATGCCCAGTTATCTTCAAATAGAAAACATTTCCAAGAGCTACGGCCCCAAAGTGCTGTTCCAGGGCATCGACTTCAACATCAACGAAGGGGACAAGGTGGCGCTCATCGCTCCCAACGGGGCGGGAAAGACGTCCCTGCTGCGCATCCTGGCCGGCAAGGACTCCTCCGACAGCGGCGGCAAAATCCTCTTCCTCAAAGACATCCGCATCGCCTTCTTAGAGCAGGAATACGCCTTCGACCCGCAGAAATCCATCTTCCGGCAAATCATGGACGCATCGGCCCAATGGACGGAAAGCCTGGACCCGGACCATCTGTGGCAGTATGAACTGCGCGTGACGCAGCTTCTTATGCAGTTCGGCCTTACAGACCCGGAGAAGCCCATGAAGGACCTGTCCGGCGGAGAGGTGAAGCGGGTGGCCCTCACGCAGATGCTGGCCTCCGAGGCCGATTTCTACATCATGGACGAGCCCACCAACCACTTGGACATAGACGCCATCGAGTTTCTGGAAAGCCACCTCAAACACAGCCGCTGCACCCTTTTCATGGTCACCCACGACCGCTATTTCCTGGACCGGGTGTGCAATACCGTGATGGAACTGGACCGCGGAAACATCTACATCTACCGCGGAGACTACATGAACTACCTGGAAAAACGCCAGGAAAGGATAGAGAATTACAATGCCGAGACCGAGCGGGTGAGGAACCTCTACCGGCGGGAGTTGGAATGGATGCACGCCAGCCCCTGCGCCCGCACCGGCAAGGCCAAATACCGCAAGCAGGCCTTCTGGGACATCAAGGAAAGGGCCGATGACAGCTATGTGGAAAAGAAGGTGGACCTGAGCGAAACGCAGATCAAGGGCACCTATTTGGGAAACAAGGTGATCAACTGCCGCGACGTGAGCTTCTGGTGGGAGGACAAATGCTACCTGAGTCACTTCAGCTACAATTTCCAGCGCTATGAGCGGATTGGCATCGTGGGGCGCAACGCCGCCGGGAAAACCACCTTCCTCAACCTCATCACCGGAGGCTGGAAGCCGGAAATGGGCGGTACGCTGGAGGGCGTCATCGAACTGGGAGAATCCCTCAAAATTGGCTATTACCACCAGAGCGGGATGCAGTTCAAGCCAGGCCAGACGGTGCTGGAAACCGTGAACGACACGCATCTTCTGAGCCGGTTCCTCTTTACGCACGACATGCTCCAGAACCCTGTGGAGAGGCTCTCCGGCGGGGAAAGACGACGACTGTACCTCCTGACCATCCTCCTGCAGCAGCCCAACTTCCTCATCCTGGACGAGCCCACCAACGACCTGGATATCGTCACGCTGGAAATTCTGGAAGAATACCTGATGGAGTACAAGGGCTCTCTGGTCATTGTCTCCCACGACCGTCACTTCCTGGACCGCCTGGCAGACCACCTCTTCGTCTTCTGCGGAGACGGCGTGGTGAAGGATTTCGTGGGCAATTACACGAAGTACCGGAGCTTCATCAAAGACTACGAGGCGGCGCAGAAGAAGATGGCCGATCAGGTCGGCCATGACGGCACCGTCATGCCCGGCTCCGACCGGGCATCTAAACCCAGAACCCCTTCCAAGCGAAAACTCACCTGGAAGGAGCAGCAGGAGCTCAAGGCCCTCGAAGAGGCGCTTCTCCGCTTGGAGGCGGAAAAGGCCCATCTGGAGCAGAAACTTTCCGGCGGGCAGCTGCCCATGGAGCAGCTTCAGGCGGCATCGGCCCGATATGGAACCCTCAAAGAAGAACTGGATGCCGCAGAAATACGCTGGCTGGAACTCTCGGAATGAAATACCTTTTGAATACCGCTACCCATCCGCACCGGAACATGGCCTTCGACGAATATGCGCTGGAGGCCCTTACCCTGCCGGAACCCGTCTTTTACCTCTGGCAGAATGCGCCTTCGGTGATTATCGGCCTCAACCAGAGCCCTTATGCAGAAGTGAACCTGCCTTTTTTGAAGGAAAAGGGCATCGTGCTGGCCCGACGTGTGACGGGCGGCGGCGCGGTCTATCATGACTGGGGCAACCTCAACTACAGCATCGTGGGCGGCATGCGGGAAATGGAAAACGCCTTTGAATGGGTCCCGGAGGCCCTTCGCGCCTTGGGCGTACCCGCAGAAAGGACCGGCCGGAACGACATCCTGGTCCAGGGGCGCAAATGCTCCGGCTATGCCAAGCGCCTGAGCAAAGACCGGATGATGATTCACGGCACACTCATGTGGGAGGTGGATATAGACACGCTCACCGAAGCGCTCAAAGTACCGGGAAGCAAAGTGGACGCCGCCGGAATTGCCTCCGTCAGAAGCCGGGTGGCCAATCTGAAGGACTACCTGCCGCAATATCCCACCATAGACGCTTTCCGGGAAGCCCTTCACGCGCAGTTGGCGGCGGGAGACGGCCCCGTTTCCCTGCCGGCGGGCGCCGACGCGGAGATAGAACGCCTTCGCAGGGACAAATTCGGCCGATGGGAATGGATCTTCGGCCATGCCCCCGAAAGCAGCCATTGCAAGCGGAAGAAATTCGCCTGCGGCACCGTCGAAGTCCATTACGGCCTCAAGCACGGCGTACTCACGGAAGTCTCCTTCCTGGGCGATTTCTTAGGCAACCGGCCGGCCGACGAACTGGCCCGGAAGCTGTCCGGGCTCCGTCCGGAAGAACTCGCATCCATAGAGGTGGGGGCCTATTTCGACGGCCTGTCGGCCCAAGACTTCGCCAGCCTGTTCCAGGACTGAATGCTTGCACGTTAAGGATAAAATCCTTAACTTTGTAAGTTTTCAATCATAAACGGACCTAAGAATGAGATTCTTACAGAAATCTTTTTTGCTTGTCACCTTTCTGCTTGCCCTCCCATCGGCGGCCTTTGCGCAGGCCTACAGCGGAGAGCGCAAGTTTGACGGCGTCCACTATAACGAAATCAACGGCAGCCTGTTCGGCGGCGACAACGTGGTGACGGGCGCCTTCTTCGGAGAGAACGCCATTTATACCCGCCATCTGAGCCCGCGCTGGAGCATATCGGCCGGACAGCAGATCCAGTTTCTGAAGAACGTCTTTGCCATCGACGTCACGGGCACCTACCGCATTCCCGTCGGCAAGAAGGTCAACATCTACCTTGACGGACGTTTCATGTTTTCCCACTACCAGCGCTGGAAGGTGAATGAACCGGTGGCCAATCTGTCGGCCTATTTAGAAACCAGCTATTTCGACCTCCGCTGGGGCTGGAGCTACATCCGCTACCACAAAGTGGATGTGAACGAGCTGTATAGGAGTTTCACCACCGCCAGCTATGGCGAACCGCTGGTGATGACGCTCCAGCTTGGCGTCAACATCCGGCCTCGCTATAACCGCTGGAACCTGGGTATCTTCCTTCGCAATTTTGACCAGTACTACTACGAGAACTGGAACATCAACTGGGGCATCCGCTTCCACTGCACCCTTCCCTTGGACATGAAACTGTTCGGAGAACTCAATGTCCGCCCGGCCGGCTCCATCAGCCAGCTGGCCACCCGTTACGAAACCTCCCTGAAACTGGGACTCAAATATGTCTGGTAGTATGAAAAAGAAGCTTTCCCTCTTTCTCCTCATCGGCCTTTCCGCCCTGGTCTCCTGCCAGAAGCTGAGAGAAAAAATCAACCCCATCGGCATCCTGGTGGCCGGAACGGCCGTGGAAGACCGTGTCGAAATGTCCAACCAGTTCTACAAGGAAATTCTGGAAGACAAGGTGTGGCTCGTTGTCAAAGGAGACTATTCTTTCCTGGTTGGGGCAGACAGCCATCTCACCACCGACACCGGACGACTGGACGAGATGCTGGCCATCGGCCTCAAGGACGACGACCTCTTCTACGCCCATCTGGGAGATTTGGCCGATACGAAGGCTGAATACTACTACACCCTGGACTCCCTCCTGGAAGAAGCCAAGCGGCGCTATGTGGAAAAGAACTTCCACCAGACTGGAAAATACGAATGGGTGGCCAATACCAATCAGGATAAGGACCCCGTTCCCTACACCTACGACGAGATTGCCATCCCCTTCTTCCCGGTGGTGGGCAACCACGACATCACCCGCAACGGATGGGCCCTGTGGAGCAATATCTTCCACTCTTCCTTCTATGAGATTGATGTCATCAACCTGCTGGACAACGGCAAGTTCGCCTACGACCACCTCATCTTCTTAGACAGCGCCAGCGGTACCCTGGGCAAAACCCAGATAGACCTCATCAACAAGGGCGTACTGGACGGAAAGTATGACAACGGCACATCCCAGTACCGCTACACTTTCGTGTTCTCCCATACCAATATCTTCCGTCCGCAGTTCTTCGAATTCGCCTCCACCTTCACCCGGGAGGAGACCTATTTCCTGCTGGACCAGTTTGAGAAATGGAATGTGAACATTGTCTTCTGCGGCCATGTGCACACCTGGGACGAGCGCAACTTCAACGGCGTCCACTACCTCACGCTGGACTCCATGTGTGAGCAGAACAACCCCAACCCCGGCGACTATCTGGTCCGTATCAACGTAAGTGACAATGAACTCAGCTGGGAACCGGTCAAGATGAATTATTCCATTAAAAAGAAATAAATTATGGCACGTCCCGGTAAAGCTATCGGGGGCATTGTAACCCTCATCATCCTGGCAGCCCTTGCCGCCATCCTGTATTTCAAATTCTGGTGGGTGTTCTCTGACGGGACCAAGACCGGAGAACTCAACTCCCTCACCTACACAGGTTATGTATTCAAGACCTATGAAGGGGAGATTATCCTCACCGGCTACGGCTCCAAGAACGCCGCCGGCACCGTCCAGTCCAAGACTTTCAAGTTCTCCGTCGCGAACAAGGAGGTGGCCCAGAAACTCAACCAGATGACGGGCCTGAGGGTTACCGTCCATTACAAGGAGTACAAAGGAGCCCTCCCCTGGCGCGGTTACGAGAAAGCTGTCGTGGACAGTGTGGCGGAAGAAGCCACGACTTCTGACCACGAGCACACGGAAGAAGACTTTTTCCTTTAGTATGAGAACCATCATTACTGTGGCAGGTGTCTTGTGCGCCTGCACTTTTTCGTTGGCGCAAAACCGCGTCATCGACATCAGGGAAGCCCATCCGGGCAAGGACCTCACCATGGAGGAAGCCATCTACCGGGGAGTAGGCTATGCCCGCGGCCCGCGCCTGTTCCTGCAGGCCGACGGCAGCGTTTCCGACAAACCCGCTCCTCATCCCCCGGGCCGATATGCCCTCTATGAGGAGAAAGGCAGCCTCTATGCCAAGGACTTCGAAAAGGACCTCCACTTTGTGATCGCACCCTCCGACGGCCCCAACCTGGTGTACGGAGAGACGGTGAGCCGCAACGAGTTCGGCATTGACGACGGCTGGTACATGAGCCCGGACAGCTCTGCCGTGGCTTTTTATCGCAAAGACCAGAACAAGGTGAGCTGGTTCCCGCTTTTAGACATCCAGACCCGCACCGGAGAACTCCGGCAAATCAAGTATCCCATGAACGGGATGGACTCCGAGGAAGTGGCCGTGGGCGTCTATGACTTTGCCACGGGCCGCACAGCCTACCTCCAGGTGGACGATTTCACCACGGAGCGCTATATCACCAATATCTCCTGGAGTCCGGATTCCAAGTACATCTACGCCCAGATCCTGGACCGCAGCCAGCATCATCTGAAACTGAATCAGTACAGGGCCTGCGACGGCAACTATGTACGCACCCTCCTCACGGAAGACAACGAAGCCTGGGTGGAGCCGCTGGACCCGCTGTACTTCATCAAGGGCCGCACGGATGTGTTCCTCTACCGCACGGACAACCGGGACGGCTTCCGGAATCTCTATCTGGTGGACACGCTGGGCGCCATCCGCCGGCTTCCCACCGCATCGGCCGATATCGAATACGTCGCCAATGACGGCGCCGCCGTCTTCTATACATCGGCCGAGAATTCGCCGGTGCAGAACCAGCTTTACAAGATGGCACTTGAGCTGCCCCGGAAGAAGGCGGTCCAGAAGGCCAAGTTCTCCAAACCGGTGCAACTCACTTCCGGCCGGGGATGGCATCACGTGCAGCTTACGCCGGACTGCCGCTGGCTCCTGGACGTCTGGTCCAACACCTCCACGCCCACCCGGGCCTTCCGCCGTTCCACGGACGGGAAGGTGAACGAGGAGCTCCATGTGGGAGAGGACCCGCTCAAGGGCTATGCCTCCTGCAAGGTGGAACTGGGCACCGTCCCTTCCGCCGACGGCCAGTTTGAGAATTATTATCGGCTCATATACCCCAAGGATTTTGACCCGGCCCAAAAATATCCCGTCATCCTGTACGTGTACGGCGGACCGCACAGCCAGATGGTGCAGGATTCCTGGTTGGGCAACATCCGCATGTGGGAGATGCTCATGGCCCAGAAGGGCTACCTGGTCTATGTCCAGGACAACCGGGGCACCTCCAACCGCGGCGCCGCCTTCGAGAAGGCCATCAACCGCCGCTGCGGCCTCGCCGAGATGGAAGATCAGATGGTGGGCATCAAGCGGCTCCGGAGCCTGCCGTACGTGGATTCTTCGCGTATCGGCGTGCATGGCTGGAGCTACGGCGGCTTCATGACCATCAGCCTTCTTACCACCTATCCGGACGTATTCAAGGTGGGCGTGGCCGGCGGCCCGGTCATCGACTGGAAGTGGTATGAAATCATGTACGGAGAGCGCTACATGGACAACCCCCAGACCAACCCGGAAGGCTTCGAGGCCACTTCCCTCATTGGCAAGGCCGGGAATCTGAAGGGCAAGCTCCTCATCTGCCAGGGTGCCATGGACAACACCGTGGTGTGGCAGCATAGCCTCAGCTTCATCCAGCGCTGCATCGACCTGGAAATCCCCGTGGACTACTTCCCCTACCCCCTTGCGGAACACAACGTCTTCGGCCGCAACCGCATCCACCTCATGGACAAAGTGACGCAGTACTTCGAGGATTACCTGTAAACAAAAAGGGCTTTTGAGACTTTTCAATACAGAAACCCGAACAGCCAAAGAGGTATCTTATTCCCGCGGCCGAATTCTACTCCATCTATGGCAAGGAAACTGTTTTCTATATCCTTGATTTGTTCAAAGCTCTTTCCGGGGCCTCCCACTTCGAACAGGTACTTTTCGTCCACCAGGAAATCGCCTTGGGATGGATAATGTCGCAGACTCTGCTCAGCTGATTGTAGAAGAAGGATTCCCGGATGGTTCCCATCTCCGGGTTGCCGGACAGGGCATACATGAGATTGGAATTGTCCAGGAAGAGTTTGTCCGGGGAGGACAGTTTCTTCACGGATTTGGGTTTTGTCTTGAGTTGGCCGATAAGAGCAGCCCGCTCAAGAAGGTCCATCAGTTTAAGCCCCTGCTCCCGATTGGTCTCCAACTGATTATAAATCTCTTCCATCTTGGGGACAAAAGGGACCTGGGCGGCTATGATATAGAGCAACTTCTTAAGTTTCTGTATTGTAGCATACTCCACTTCGGTAACAGCCGGAATGTCCTGCTCAATCACCTGACGGCATACCTCGGCCAGGCGGTCATTGAACCCTTCCGGATCTTCCTTATAGAAGGGGTAATAGCCGTGCTTGAGGTAATCGTTGAAGTATTTCAGGACATGGATTTTGCTGGTGATTTCCGTAGCTATTTCCACGTGACGGGTCAGGATATCCTCCAAACTGACCTTTCCCCAGGACAGAATGCCCTCAAATGCAAGATACTCACGGAAAGACATTCCGTGGACCGTGTTCATGGACGTTCTTCTGGAGAGATCCACGTTGCCTTCGCCAATCCGGAGCATAGAGCTTCCCGTGAATACGACATTCATCGTAGGATAATTGTCGTAGATATTCTTGATACCCCACTCCCAATTCTTGTATTTATGCACTTCGTCCAGGAAGAGATGGGTTCCACCGTGGATATAGTGGTACTCAATAAGGTCGTCCAGGCTGTTTCCGTTGAACCAGATATGGTCCAGCGAAGCATAAAGGATCTTGCTGTCATCGGTGAACGACTCCTTGATATGCTGCTTGAGGAGCGTGGATTTTCCCACGCCCTTCGGGCCTTTGATGCCGATTATCCTGGGCTTCCAGTTGATGTGGTCATATATCTCCCGTTTGAAGTCAAGGCTGACTTGCGACACCAGTCTGTGCGAATTTCTGTAAAGAATGTCCGGATTCAGTTCCATGTCTTTGTGCTTTAAATCCATGCAAATATACAAAACAATCTTGGAAGATTGAAATTTTTAAGAAAAACAATCTTGTAAGATTGCTTGCAAAGTTGGCTATTCCACGCCATAGTACTCGCGGCGTGCACGTTGAGCGTAAAATCGGCATTGACCTCACGTGGCGAGTACCGGCAGCAGGCGCGTCAAAGTGATAGCCGAAACACATTGTTTTACGCATGTGCTCTTATTACCGTCATCCAATCCCTGTCAAATATGCCACCCGTTACGCGTTCAGGGGCCCAAATGCGTAATGGGTGGCTTCGAGGAGCCACCATCTACGCAAAAACCGCCCAAAATGCGTAATGGGTGGCAGGCTATGGGCAAAGCCGTCAGCGCCCCTGCTCACGGAGATCCAAATCCCAGGGGACTATACGGGTGAGAAATGATGATGTACAGCGAGTTAAGCGCCACGGAAACTGGCCAAACTTCTCCTTGCGCAAAATGTTGGCTATTTTCAAAAAACGCACAGGCCGGAGGCTGTGGAGATTCCCGGTCAAGCCGGGAATGACAGATTTATTTCACAGACATTACTGCGGAAGCGATGGAATTGAGCTTCACGTCAACGGAATCGGCCCGGGAGGCGAGGATGCAAGGGACCTTGGTGCCTACCAGGAAGCCGCCACCATGACGCCGGAGGCAAACCCCAGCAGAATCTTCTGAAAGAGATTCGGCCCATCTTCATAATCTCTTGCGTGCGTTATAGTAAGACTGCCGGCTGTTGAAGCCGCAGGCCATGGCCACCTCATCCACATCGGCCGTGGGATTCTCCTGCCTGAATACCTCTGAATACTGGAGGCGGCAGCGATTCACGTAGTTGAAGAACCCGCCCAGCCTCTCGTTGAGGACACTGGAGACATAGGTGCGGTTGCAGCCGCAATCCTGGGCCAGTTTGCCCAGGGTGAGGTGGCTGTCCAGGTATGCCTGTTCCTCTTCCACCCGGCGGCGGATAAGGCGCAGAATCTCCTCCTTGCGTTCCGGGGACAGGCCTTCCGCCTCCACTGGAGTTTCTTCCCTGTCGGCCGACAATTCCGTCTCCAGGCGCTCTGTCTCAACCGCCCGGTGGGGAGAAAGCGCCCCCAGCAGGATGACGACGAGGATGACCGACAGCATGAAAAGACCCAGGCACAGGGCCGGAATACTGCCGTTAAAGGTAGTACTCCAGCTCATGACCAGATGAAGGAACGGAATGTAAATCAGGGATTTGGCGTACTGTTCCGGGAAATCGTCCGGGTTGGAGAAACTCTCTCCCGAGAAGCGGCCCAGC
>CAJOMB010000009.1:28866-34811 GCA_905235615.1 uncultured Bacteroidales bacterium
GCCCGTAATGAAATACCAGTGAAGGAAACTCCCTTGCATCTGTGTCCCCGGCATAAGGGTACAGACCAGGGCGATGGACGTCATCGTAGAATAGGTGGCGGCCAAAACGTAAATGGGCCCGCGCCACCAGAAAACTTTGAGAACCCGGCCGAAATAGCTGAAAATAAGCGCCGAACACAGGAAAGGGGAAGAAAGGATGAGCGTCATCCGGATTTGCAGGACGGCATCGGTTTCCCCGGGGAGAAAGACGGCAGGGAAAAGGAAAACATTGGACAATGCCGACAGGGCCAGCGTGCGCCAGCCTGGATAATAATACTCCAGGTGCTTGTCGTAGGGGGCACACTTATGGCCCCAGCGCACCACACCTACGACTACGCTGACGGCCACATAGACCGCCAGTGAGATGCTGAAAAGCAGTTCCTGGAAGGAATAGGACATAGCAGGCACAAATATCGCAAAATGCGCCCAAAAATCAAAATGGTTTCTACCGGCGCGCCGCCCGGCATTCGGCCAGGAGGTCTTCCAAGGCCTTCCGGTCGGCCGGATAGAACTTCACCACAGGGGCAACGGCCATGCGGGCACTTTTACCCAGCTGGCCCTCCAAAATCTTAAACTCCCGGTACTGTGACAGGCAGCCTTCCGCCTGTTCCTTTTCCAGGGGCAGGTCCAGCCCGGCTTCCCGCATCATGAACCGGCTCTTGGCCGCCACGGAGAGTTCTATGTTCAACCGCACATAACAAATGATGTCGAAGAACACCTCGGGAGGAAAATTCTCTTTCACGGACATGAGGAACTCCCCCGTCTTGGTATCTCCCAGATGTCCTTCCTTGATGGACTGCAGCAGGCTCACCTGCTTGTCCAGGCCGCGGTCCAGCCAGCGGTAGATCATGTCTCCGTCGTACTGCCAGGTCCAGACCAGGAGACCGCCCATGGTTCCCAGCAGGAAGAAAAACTGCAGGTAAGGATTAAGAGGAAGGGTGTTGTGCAAGGCATGGGCAATCAGAGGAGCCACCGACAGCAAAACAGCCATGGCAATATCGGCACGCTTGACAGGGAGCTTGGCCTTTACCCTTTCCTCCAGGCGCACCACAAACATGAAAGAGGTGGCCATGAGGGCGGTGCATCCCATATGGACAAGTGCCACTTCCAAGCCCCGGAACAAGACCGTGCCCAGTCCCATGGGCTCCCCCAGCACCAGGTAGAAGATATTTTCCAGAATTGAAAAGCCTCCTCCTACCGCGGCACCGCAGATAACGCTGTCAATGAAGAACACGATTCGCTTCCGGCGGGCCAGAAGCCAGAGCGGGAAGGCCTTGACCAGCTCTTCCAGAAGCGGATAGAGGAACTCCGAAAGGCGGACGGGGACAAAGGGGTCCAGCAGCTGGAAAAGGCCGAAGCACAGCAGGGCGGCAAGCATGCCGCATCCCACCAGCATAAGGAGCTTTTTGACGTCCAGCAGCGAGAAGGAGTCCAACTCATACACCACAAAGATATAGACGGCGACGGGAAGCAGGGCGGCTACAAACGACATTACAGAAGCTTTAAGGAAATCATAATCTCATTACCGTGGCGTCCGCCCGGGAAGCCCTCGGGGGCAAACAGATGGCCATAGCCCAGAGAGAGCGTGGTCTTCATGTAATTGAGGATCACTATCTCGGTGGTAACCTGGACACCTGCGCTGTAGTACATCCGGTGCTGCTGTCCGGGATTCCAGGCCGACAGGCCCGCACCAAACAGGGAGCACTGGATCCAGGTAGGATACAGGAACAGGGCGCCGAAGTCGTTCAGGCGGATGGGGCGGAAGTTGAGTTCTCCCATAGCCTTGGCATAGGAATGCGCCTGGATGGCATCGATGCCGGCGCCCGGCATAGCCAGGGAATTGCGATACTGGAAAGCATTGCGGTAATCTACGCGGTTGTTGCGGAAACCGCCGAAGTAGGTGTTGCCGAAAATGGTATCCGGATTGCCGAAGTTGTGTCCGCCAGCCGTACGAAGCCAGAAGGAAGTATTGCGGTCTATGGGAAGCAGGGCGCCGAAATCGGCCGTCGCCTCCACGGAAGGATAGAACTTGCCGCCGGCCAGATAGCCGTAGCCCTGCGCGCCCAGTTCGTAGCCCTGTTCCTTCATCACGCCGCCCAGCGAAGTGCGTACCTTGGAGAACTTGCCGTACACGGAGGCCGTCTGCATGGACTTGATGTCCTTGACCTCAATCTCCTGGTACAGCGGCAGGGCGTCCATATCTCCGTATGCAGCCAGGGATGCGCCCCAGGAACGGGAATAAGGGGCCTTCAGGGAGTTGATGTAGTCATAAGAGAGTGATACCCTATAGCCCTTGCGGCTGGCACGCATCGGCCCGGCCAGGTCGTAGAAGTCCGTGTGGTTCCAGGCCGCCTTCAAGGTCCAGAAATAGTATTTCCACTCAAAGTCTGCGTGGAACTTGTTCTTCCAGTCGTTGTGGCTCCACGGAGACATACCCACGGCCAGTTTGATGCTGCTCAGGCCCACCGGGTCGCTGAAGAAGATGCGGTAACCCAGCACGGGCGTCACATGGTTCCAGGCATGCTTGTCCGTAAAACCGGTGAGGATGGGATAGGCCCCGGCAAAGCGCATCTCCCTGATGACATTGTAAGGAGTGATGTTGTTATAAACATCTCCGAAATCTATCTTGGGAAGAGGTTCTTTCAGCAGGCCCACGGCTTCCAGCGCCTCCACATTGTTCTCATAGGCTTTCTGGCCGTAGAGCTCCACGGCGTTGGCATCGGCCACCACCTTGCGTTCCAGGGTTACGGGACGCAGGCCGTCGCGCTTGAATTCCAGGGCCAGAAGTTTGCCGGGGGCCACTTCCAGCGGAGCAAACAGGCCGATGTCCGTATTGGTGAGCATCTCGGGCTCCCGGGTTTCCAGGTTAATCTGCCACAGGTTGGAAACCCCGGTATAGTAAGAACTGCCGATGAGGTATTTGTCGTCCAGCGAGAAACGGAACTGTCCCAGGTTGGAATCTTCCCAGGTGAGCAGTTCCACGGGAGTGAAGACGGCCTGGGCCAGCTCCCTGGTGTTGAACAGCAACAGGGTATGCTCTCCGTTGTCTCCCTGGCGGGTCATGGACAGCCACTGGCCGTCGTGGCTGATGGCTACATCAAAAACACTCACGCCAAAGGGAAAGGCATAGATGACCTCGGGATTCTCCAGATTCCGGTCCAGCTTGACGAGAGACTGGGTGCCGGCATTGGAGAACAAGCCGTACAGGCAGTCGTCGGCATTGTCATATACAATGTTGTTGATGCGCTGGAAATACTTCTTTTTCACCACCTTCCTGCTCTGGAGGTCGTACACCTCCAGTCCGCGCATCTTGGAATTGTTGATGGTGAAGATGAGCCGGTTGGCATTGCAGTCCAGGGCCACGAAGGAAGGATTGTACAGCTGGATACCGTAAACATCCGTGACCTTGCGCTGTTTCCCGGTATTCAGGTCCAGCTCCGTAATGTGGGCGAAACCTTTGCCGGGAGCATTCATGGCAGCATAGGCCTTGCCCGTGGCAGGGTTATACACCAACGGGGAAACAGAGCCCAGGGGGCCGGGAGTAAGCGGAGTGGTTTCCGTCACGGGATACTCCCGGATGGCGGAGAGGTTCTCCTCCTGGTGCTTTTTTTCGTCCTCCTTCCACTCATTCCAGGTTGTGCGGAGGGATTTCCCGTACACCTGCTTGAACTGGCTTCCGAAGAAGGAGCGGCTGTCGGCCGTGCGGTTGTAGAAGCGGATCAGGTTCTCATATCCGTATTCCTTGGCCAGGTAATTGACGAAGCGGGTACCATAAAGGTACGCGTTGGCACCCACCTGGAAGTCCATGGTGGTCCCTTCCGTTTCCAGGCCCACCACCGAGAAAAGCTTTTCTCCTCCGTCTATGATGCTGCGGAAGTACATCTCGTCATAACCACCCAGGGAACGCCCTACGCCACCCCCCAGCCAGGTTTCCATGAAACAGGCAATCCCCTCGTGGTACCAGCGGGGGGCATACCAGCGGGGAACGGTGAAATAACTCCAGAGGGCTGTGACAGGCTGGGTGTTGTCCACGCTCACCTTGGTGCCGAAGAACTTGCGCCAGCCAAGGTCCTTGCGGTTGTACTTGTCCGTCATTACCACATGCGTGTACTCGTGGCAGAAAAGCTGGCGGTACCGTTCTCCGGAAGGGTTCACATAATAGGACATGTTCAGCGGAGCCATGCCTATCTGGATAAGGGTACGCGGCAGCGGGGTCACACCGCCGTTGCCGTCGTCTTCCCAGTCTGTCAGCAGAAGCAAGGGGGCTTCGGGAGAATAGACCGGATCGGTGGTCCAAATCTGTCCATGGAGCGCCTTCCCGTTCTGGTACATGCGCACCATGTGGGGAATATACCGCGAAAGGTTTTTGTCAAAAAAGACCAGCCGCGCATCGTCCGTCTTATATTGGAAATAAGTCTGATTCTGCCCCCGGCACAAAGCCGGGAACAGAACCAGAAGCAGCATGATTACATGGCTTCGCATATTCTTATGGAGAGCCGGAAAACTGCTTATCTTTCAATTATAGGCCTGCTGCCAATGGAAGTCGCTTCAATCAAAGCCCCCAGATTGGAGAACGTATTTGCAGAGGCTCCCAGTATATTGCCTGTCTCACTGGCCTTGATGGAAGCGGAAGCATCCTCAAAGGATTTGACCACACTGGTAAAGGTGGTTTCAGCGACAGTATTGAAGAAGGCCGGAGAAAAATTCAGATTCACCCGTTCTCCGGTTGCGATGTCAATATTATTGTCGAGGTCCTTTGACTCAAAGCTGTCGAAGAAGGGAGAAATTCTAGTATTCAGCTTCACCCGTTCTCCGGTTGCGCCGGAACTGGCCAAAGCACCATTGGCGGCGTTGCCCACGGTCTCCCAGCCCATGCTTTTGACAAAATCCGCACCGCCGGTCAAAGTTAACATGCTGGCGGCCAAATTTCCGGTAATCTGCGAACTCACAGTTGCGATGTCAATATTATTGTCGAGGTCCTTTGACTCAAAGCTGTCGAAGATGAAGATCTGGAGGATGTCCTGATCTCCGGTAATCTGCGAACTCACAGTTGCGATGTCAATATTATTGTCGAGGTCCTTTGACTCAAAGCTGTCGAAGAAGAACTGGAGGATTTCCTGGGTTGCAGCGTTCAGGAGAGAGGAATAATTGGACATGACTTCGCCGGGAATGGATTTGACAAGATTGGTCTCTATACCCATATTGTTGTACACGCAGGTAGCGTTCATGACAACCAGCTGCTGAACTTCCTCAAAAGAACCCAAGGTAGCGACCGTCTTTTCGGCAGCCAGGAGGGAGCCCTTCTTCTCCAACTCTGCGGCAAACTCCTTATCACCTTCCAGGGCGGCGGTGAGCGCCTGATAGTCCACCCACAGGTCGCGGACAAACAGGAGCTGGTCGTCGGCCTCGGCCTTCTTGACATAGTTGTCCGTCACTTCAATGAACTGATTGGCCAGTTTGTTCTGCTTCTGCAGCGTGGTATAAGCCAGGGAAGCGTTGATGGTGTTCTGGGCCAGGTCCGGACGCTTTTCTCCGTTAAGGGTGGCATTGATGTTTTCGCCCGCACGCAAGAGGGAAGCGCATACGTTGTTGACGGTCACATAGACCTTGTTCATCTCGTCAATCACGCCCTCGAACTCCGGAATGTCTCCGGCCACCTCGTTGGACATGTCCACCAACACACTGAACTGCTGTGCGCGAGTCTGCATTAACGTGTAAGCAGTGACGATACCATTCTTATAGGAGGGGTCGTTCAGGATGAGTTCTTCCATGTTGGAAATGCTCTCGGTGGCAGTCTTGCGGGAGAAACGGGAAGACTTGCCGATGTTGCCGCCGGCGTTGTCGAAATCAACCGGCCAGTCAAAGAAGTGAGACAGAATCAGGCCCGCAGCGCATACGGCCACTAC
>CAJOMB010000010.1:0-1798 GCA_905235615.1 uncultured Bacteroidales bacterium
TTCGCGGACTTTATGCCAATTTCGCAGATTTTGCGCTATCTTTGCGAAATCATGGAAATTTCAATGTGGTAAGTAAGCCATGGAATACCTGTCAAAAGAACGATATGACGAGCTGTCGGCCGAATTAAACCATCTCATCACCGAGGTTTACCCCAAGGTGACGGAGGACCTTGCAGAGGCCAGCGCCCAGGGAGACCGCAGTGACAATGCGGGATACCGTGAAGCCCGGCGCATTCAGGGGAAGACCATCAGCCGGATTCGTTTCCTGCAGAAGGTGCTGGAGCATTCGCGCGTGATTAACCCGGACGTCCTTCCCAAAGACCGGGTGAGCCTTCTGAGTCAGGTTGAATTTACGAACCTTGCCACGCATACCCGCATGAAATTCCAGATTGTGAGCCCTCACGAGATGGACCTGGAAGCCGGCAAAATATCACTGAAATCCCCTATCGGCGCAGCTTTGATGGGAAAGAAGGTGGGCGATATCGCCGAGGCGCAGGTCCCCTCGGGAACCTTGCGTCTGAGAATAGAAAACATCACACTGTGCAAATAAAATAGAGGATGATGCGCTTCGGAATACTGATAACTTTACTCGCCGTCCTGGGTCTTGTGGCCTGGACGGGCTGGCATTTTTGGCTCATCCTTCCCTTTTCCAAGGCCGCGAAATGGCTGTTTACGGGCCTTTACCTGTTTTCTTTCCTGGTCATTTTCCTGCATTACGGACTGGGAGACAAAATGCCGCTGTGGATGGCTACTGCTACTTATGAATGGGGGAACTCCTGGATGATTTTCTTCTTTTATGCCGTCCTTCTTTTTGCCATATTGGGACTTGGCAAACTTGTCCATCTGGTGCCGGCCGCTTTCCTGAAAGATTCCGTGGCCGGTTCTGTCACCGTGCTGGGCATTCTCACAGCCCTTCTCACCTACGGCGGCATCCATTACCATCATAAGTACTGTGAAGTGATGGAAATCCGGACAGAAAAGCCGTTGGAAAAGCCACTCACTGTCGTCCTGGCCAGCGACCTCCATGTGGGCTACCACAACCGGAAAGCGGAACTCTCCCGCTGGGTAGATATGATCAACGCCCAAAACCCGGACCTTGTGCTCATTGCCGGCGATATCGTGGACACTTCCCTCCGTCCCGTCCGGGAAAGCCGCTATGAAGAAGAATTCCTTCGCATCTCCGCTCCGGTCTATGCCTGCTTGGGCAACCACGAATACATCGGCGGAGAAGAAGGCTCCGAGGCATTTTACAGGAAGGCCGACATCCACCTTTTACGAGATGCCGGGGCTGTGGCGGAGGGCATCCGTATCATCGGCCGGGACGACAGGAGCCATCCAAACAGGGCTCCCCTTTCAAAGCTGGCCCCCTCCGACAGCCTTTTTACCATCCTGCTCGACCATCAGCCCTATCACTTGGAGGAGGCCCAGGAGGCCGGAATCGATTTCCAGTTCAGCGGGCACACCCATCACGGTCAGGTATGGCCCCTCAGTCTTGTGACGGACGTCCTGTATGAAAAGGCCTTCGGGGCTCATCGTCGCGGCCATACGCAATATTATATCAGCTCCGGCTTAGGAATCTGGGGCGGGAAATTCCGGATTGGCACCCGCTCGGAATATCTCTTGCTCCGTATTATTCCAAAATAGGAATAAATAACGTATCTTTGCAGGACAATAACGTGAGAATGAAACCTATTACCACCATTATTCCCGTCCAGGACAGGAAGCAGCTCAAAGCATTTATCCGTTTCCCCTTGGACCTCTACAAAGATTGTGAGAATTGGGTTCCTCCCTTTGAGGA
>CAJOMB010000010.1:1848-21996 GCA_905235615.1 uncultured Bacteroidales bacterium
GAGCTTTATCTGGCCTGCCAGGACAATAAGATTGTAGGGCGCGTAGCCGCCATCATCAACCACAAGGCCGATAAGAAATTCGGCGAAGTCACCGTCCGTTTTGGATGGATAGACTTTATTGAGGACTTCGAGGTGGCCCGGGCGCTCATCAAGGCCGTGATGGTCTGGGGTGCCAAACGGGGTGCCACGCATATCAAGGGCCCTCTGGGCTTTACGGACATGGACCGCGAAGGTCTTCTGGTAGAGGGATTCGAGCGGGAAAGTCCCTTCACCGTCATCTACAATTACGCCTATTATCCGGAATACCTGGAGCGGATGGGCTTTACCAAAGATGCCGACTGGACCCAGCGTTACATGGATTTTGACGGTACCCTGCCGCCCATGTACCAATATACGGACCTGGTGGAAAAGCGCTTTGGCCTGCATATTTACCAGGCCAGGAATATCAAGCAGATGTCCCGCTGCGGCCGGGAAATGTTCCATGTCCTGAATTCTGCCTTCGACCCGCTGTACGAGTACACCAAACTCTCCGACGAGCAGATTGAGAGCTACGTGAAACAGTATGCTCCCATCATGAACAAAGACCTGGTGGCCTTTGTGGTGAACGAGAAAGACGAATTGGTCTCCTTCCTGGTCACCATGCCTCACATCAGTTCCGGCGTACGGAAAGCCAAGGGACGCATCTTCCCCTTCGGGTGGATGCACATCCTCCCTCAGCTTAATGCCAGAAAGAACCACATTACGGAAGGTCTCCTGATTGGCGTTCTGCCGGAGTACCAGGCCAAAGGCGCGGTCCTGCTCATGCTCAAGTACTTGCATGAAAATTACATCCGCTTGGGAATCAAGCGGATGTTAATGAACCCGCAGCTGGAAGACAACCATAAGGTGCAGACTCTCTTTGGAGACTACAACCCGCAGCCGTATCAACGCCGCCGCAGTTATGTAAGGGAATTGCGGGCCGAAGAGCTCTAAGAAAGCGCCTTCAGCACCGCATCGCATACTTCCCCGACGGTTGTGGGCATAGCCACTCCGTCGGGGAATTTCATACCGAATTTTTCTTCCGTGGCCAAGGCCAGCAGAAGCATGGACAGGGAGTCCACGCCCAGCCCGCGGGAAAGTTCCGTCTCATAGCTTACGCCCGTCAGGTCCGTGGCGGGACGGATGACCGAGAGAACCTCCTTGAGGCCGGCCAAAACTTCTTCCTTCGTCATCATATACGGGAAACCTTCATGCTGCCGGTGCGCTTGAAGTCCTCCGTGCGCACAGTGACTTTACGGATATGATGGGTGGAAGGAAGGGTGGCGTTCACTTTGTCCACAAGAGCATTCATATAGTCTTCCACCTCTTTGAAGGTCTTGCCGTCAAAGGCAGGCATGAAGGGCAGAATCTCCACGGCAATCACCTGGCTTCCATTGAGTTCGTCTTCCTTCACCATGGCGTCGCGTACGCAAGGATCGGCATAGAAGGGCTCTTCCAAGCTCTCCGGGCTCACATTCTCACCGTTGGAAAGGACGATGATGTTCTTGATGCGGCCGGTGATGTACAGGAAGCCGTCTTCGTCAAAACGGCAGAGGTCTCCGGTACGCAGCCAACCGTCCTCCGTAAGGGCCTCGGCGGTGCGCTCGGGGTCTTTGTAATAGCCGGAGAACACGTTGTCTCCCTTGATCCAAAGTTCTCCGTCCACCAGCTTGCTCTCCTGGCCGGGATAGATGCGGCCGACGGAATTGGGATTGGGAAGCGGATCCTTGTTGGCCGATGTGAGGTTGGCGCTTTCCGTGAGGCCATAGCCAAAGCAGAACTTCACACCCAGTTTGGTGAAAATGTCCACCAAGCGCGGGGGCACGTTGGCGGCACCGGAAATGATCTGGCGCAGGCTGCCGCCCAGGAACTGCGGACCGTACATCTTCACCAGTCCGGCCAGAATGTCGCAGATGCCGGGCACGATGACCAGAATGGTGGGCTTGATGGCGGGAAGCTGGCCCACGGCGGCCTTCATGTCTTCGCAGGTGAAGATGAGGTTGCCGGTATAGAAGCAGCCCATGGTGCCGGCAATGAGGCCGAACACGTGGCTGAAGGGCAGCAGGGCCAGATAGCGGTCCTGACCAATCACGGGACCCGGTCTGTAAATGGCGTTGAAGTTGCCGCGCATGAGGGCTCTGTGGCTGAGTACGGCACCCTTGGGAGCGCCGGTAGTGCCGCCCGTGAAGAAAATGGCGGCCGGGCTCTCGGGATCCACCTCGGTGGAAGGAGCGCCCGTTTCTGCGATGGAGGCGGCGGGGCACACCTTCACGCCCTGCAGTTTGCCGGTAAGCGGCATGAATTCCTCACGCACGAAAACGGCGGCCATGTCAAATTTCATGCAGGTACCCACCAGGGCCATTTCCGGAAGACCGGCAGGGATGTTCATGGCCACATAACCGGCCGATGTGATGGCGAGGAACAGCTCGATGGCGTCCAAGCTGTTGCGGTCAAAAATGGCAATGTGGGCACCTTTGGGAAGGCCCAGCCCTTCGATGAAGGCACGGCGACATGCAATCCGCTCACCCAGTTCCTCATAGGAATAAACCTTCCCCTGGTGCGAAACGGCAGGGTTGGATGCATACTCGGCGGTGAACCAGTCCACAAACTGCGGCATGGTGGGGAAATACTTTAGGCGGCTCAGCTCCTCGGAGCTGAGCAAGGACTCGAAGTACTCTTTGCTTGTAATCATAAAAAAAGGTTTAAGTTTATTGGAAAATAATTGATTCAATGTCTTTCATAACCTGGTATCGGTCCCAATCGGCCCGGTTGGCGAAAATGAGCAGCAGGGCGTTTTGCTCCGGATAACGGACGGCCAGGATCTTGAAGCCGCCGTTGTCTCCGGTATGGTAGATGCGCAGGGGCCCTCCGTCATGGGCCGATTCGATGAACCAGCCATATCCGTACCAGGTATGAGGCCGGTTCTGATAGAGGCTCCAGGGGCTGTCCGTTACTTGGACATGCGGTGTCATGGCCTCCTTGAGAAGTTCCTCGGAGAGCACACTCCCCTGCCTCAGGGCTTTTTCCCATTTTACGAAATCATGGGTGGAAGTGTAGATGCCGCCGTCGGGCCGGGTGGCAAAGAAAGTCTCTTCGCCAAAATCAAATTCATACCAGTCGTGCGGGCCTTGGGGCCTTTCGTCGGCATATTCATAGCCATGCGCGGCCTGCGGGTCCTGTGCGTCGCGGTCAAAATAGACGGTATGGTCCATTCCGGCCAGTGTGAAGACGTGCTCCTGAACGTATTCCGTAAAGGCTTGTCCGCTCACTCTTTCCACCAGTTGCCCCAGCAGCACGTAGGTGGGGTTGATGTACTCGTAGCTGGTTCCGGGGGCGAAGTTCCGGTGGTCCAGTGTCTTGAGGTATTCCGTGGCCAGGGCCTCGTCTCCCTCTATTTTCTGCTCACGGGTAAGATATCCGCGCTCGTCCGGCACGCCCGAAGAATGGGACAGCAGATGCTTCAGCCGGATTTCCTTCCAGATGTCGCTTTCAAATTCCGGGAAATACTTGCTCACAGGGTCTTCCAAAGAGATTTTTCCTTCTTCCACCAGTTGGAGTACGGCTACGGCCGTGAACTGTTTGGAGACGGAGGCAAGGTTGAACGGGGTGTTTCCGTCAATGGCCGTTCCGCTTTCCAGATTGGCCAGACCATAAGCTTTGTCAAAGATTACCTGGTCTCCTTTCAACACCAATACGGCCGCACCGGGTTCTCCGGCAGGAAAAAGCGGCGTGAGCAGACGGTCCATCTGACGCTCCGCGGAAGGAGCGCAGGAAATGGCCACAAGGGCACTCATAAGAGCAATTCGTTTCATATTAGGCAGGGTCTATATCTATTATTATATGGCCGTTGTACTTCCGGGCTTTCTCAAAGGAAGCCACCGTGGCGGCCAGTTTCTGTTTTCTTTCCACAAGGGCTTTGTCCCGGGGAAACAGGAGCCGGATTTCATCCTTGTAAACCTCCATGGGAACGCCAATGGCTTGCAGCTCCGTCATGAATTCCCGGGAAAGGAATTCCCTCCTCTTTTCATTGCTGTCTTTCAGGAGCAGTTTCACAAGGCGTGTGTAGGGCGGATAGTGGCATAAACGGCGTTCCTCCAGCATGCGGGACAGGAAATCGCCGTCTTCCATGAGGGCCTGGAAAACCGGATGGCCGGGTTCCCGTGTCTGAATCACAAAGCGGCGGCCCGGATGACGGAAGCGCCCCAGGAGCTGGAAGGCCCTTTCATCGGCCCGGAAGTCCTGGCGGGATAGGATGCCGTCGGCCGATACCAGGGCCACGAGCCCGATTTTCTCGCTTTCGAATCCTCGGCCGGTGAAGGCATTGACAATCATTATTTCAAACTCTCCTTCCATAAAGGAACGAATGGTCTGGGCCTGGTCTTCCGCCGTACCGTCCAGCAGGCCTATCCGTGCCTGAGGGTATAGCGCTTGCACTTCCGTCTCCAAGCGGCGGCCTTCTTCGAAGGTGCGTCTGGGCCCCACCAGCAGCACCTGCTGCCCGGCGTCCATCGTCTCCTTGATATGGGATAGCAGTTTCAGGGAAAAACTTCCCACCATCCCTTTTTTTCTGAACTCCGCGCCTGTATCTATGATTTCCCAGTTTTCCTTATTCCGGGAGCTTGTGTCTTCCTGCCGGCCCACCTGGATAAATCGGCCATTCCGGGCGTTATAGAAAGATTCCAATGAAGGGATGGAACTGGATAGCAGTACACCCGCCTTGTGGACGGAAGCCAGCATGATGGCACTTTCCCGGGCATGATAGCGGGGAGCCGGGGAATCCTGCTTGTAGGAAGGGTCCTGCTCCTCATCAACCATCACCAGTCCCAAGCGGCGGAACGGAAGGAACAGGGCGCTGCGGGTCCCCAGAATGAGTTGGGGCTCCCCTGCCCTTACCTGCTGTTCCACCACTTTGCGCTTGGCCGGCGACAACCCGCTATGGTACTTGAGCGTGCAGGGGAATGCCTCCGAAAGGGCAATTTCCGGCACCAGCACCAGCACACTCTTCCCTGCGGCAAGGGTATCTGCCGCCAGTTTCAGATAAAGGGCTCGCATCTTTTGGGCAGAAACTCCCGTCAGAAGGACGGGTTTATCGGCCTGAAAGCCCCGGCGGATTTGCGAAAGAAGGCTTTCATCCGTCTCTTCCGGTCCGGGCACGGGCAATTCCGCATGCTCCGCCGCCTTGAGCCGGGATCCATGGTTTTTCATGGCAGGATAGGCCGCTTTATAGACTTCCCCGATGGTGCACAGATAGTACTGGGAAAGGGTTTTCCAGAATTGAATCTCTTCCTCCGAAATGGCGGGCAGCTTGTCTTCCACCCCTTCTATGGCCTGGATTTTATCCGTGGTCAGGCTGGGTTGGACATGGACGCCGCTCACACAGGCCACATAGAATGCCCCGGCAAACAGAACCCGGACACGGTCACCCAGCTTTACTTGCATCCCCTCCGGAATACGGTAATATGGTTCCCACTCCAGCTTGAGTGGTAAAATGACCTGTATGTAGCACAACTCTGCCATAAAATCCTCCAAAGTTACAAAATTATTCCCGCAAATCCAATGTGGAGCTTTGTGGAACAATTGTTGCCGATGCCATTTTTTTTACCTATTTTTGTAAATTAAAATATAGATTTATATGGGAAAAATCATTGCCATAGCCAATCAGAAGGGCGGCGTGGGCAAAACCACCACCGCCATCAACCTGGCCGCTTCCTTGGCCGCGCTGGAAAAGAATGTCCTGGTAATAGACGCTGACCCTCAGGCCAATACCACCTCCGGTCTCAATTTTGATCCGGAGAATGAGCAGCACCGCACCTTGTATGAAATCCTGATAGGAAAAATTGCTGCCGCAGACGCCCTCATTCAGACGGAGCTTCCCAAACTGCACATGATTCCCTCTCACATCAACCTGGTGGGTGCGGAAATCGAGCTGCTGGAAACTCCGGACCGCGAATCCATCCTCAAAAAGGCCCTGGCACCCATCAAAGACCAGTATGACTACATTATTATAGACTGCTCCCCCTCCTTGGGACTCATTACCGTGAACTGCCTCACCGCGGCGGATTCCGTCATGATTCCCGTCCAGCCGGAGTTCTTCGCCTTGGAGGGACTGGCCAAACTCATCCAGACCATCCGCCTGGTCCAGAACGGAATCAATCCTTCCCTGACCATAGAAGGCTTTGTGGTTACCATGTTCGACGGCCGCACCAAGGTGCACAATCAGGTGGAGGCCCAGCTCAGGGACCATTTCAAGGATATGGTATTCAACACCGTTATCCAGCGCAGCATCCGCCTGAGCGAAGCTCCCAGCTACGGTAAGCCCATCATCCTGTATGACGTAATGAACAACGGCACTTCCAATTACCTCAATCTGGCAAAAGAAGTTTTAGACAAGAATAAAGATGGCGAATAATGCGTCCCGCTTAGGAAAGGGCCTGGGGGCCCTCCTCGGAGGAGAAGACCTCTCCGAACTCCGTAAACCCGTAGGTTATATCAACAAGCAGGTGGTCACCGAGACCGCCGTCCAGCCCAAGGACACCTCGGACGTGCTTCGCATCCCCGTGAGCCTGATAGAGCCCAATCCCTATCAGCCCCGCATGAGTTTCGATGCCGATGCCATGCAGGAGCTCTCGGAGTCCATCCGCACCTTCGGCCTCATCCAGCCCATCACGGTACGCCGGAAGGGAGAGAAATACCAGATTATCAGCGGTGAACGCCGGTACCGCGCTTCCATCATGGCCGGTATGGAAATGGTTCCCGCCTACATCCGCGACGCCTCCGAGCAGGGCATGCTGGAGATGGCCATCGTAGAGAACATCCAGCGCGAAAACCTGGACCCTATCGAGGTGGCCATGAGCTATCAGCGCCTCATGGAGGAGTGCAACCTCACCCAGGAGCAGATGGCCGACCGCGTGGGCAAGAAAAGGGCTTCCGTAGCCAATCAGCTGCGCCTTCTGAAACTTCCCGCCAAAGTCCAGCACGACCTCAAGGTGGGACTTGTGAGCGTGGGACATGCCAAAGTGCTGCTGGGCGTGGAAGACCCCGCCGCCCAGGAAATGCTCTGCGACCTCATTGTCAAAGGCGGCCTTTCCGTGCGCCAGCTGGAAGAAAAGATCAAGTCCTTGGAAAAGAAGCCGGCTGCTCCCAAGGAAGACCCCGGCGCCCTTCCGGAAATGTACTACAAGCTCCTGGAAAACGTGGGCAAGTACTTTGGGGACAACCTTTCGCTGCGCCGCAGCCGGGAAGGAAAAGGCACTCTCACCATCAAATTTGAATCCGACGCCCAGATGGAGCAGTTCCTCCGGGCTCTGGAGCAGAGATGAGCCTGAAAAGACGCATAGCGCTTGCTGCCGGATGCATGGTTTTCATGCTTCCCCTGCGGGCGCAATACAGGGACGACCAGTTCAGGCGGGACGCCTTTACCCAGACCTATGCCGATACCACGGAAAAGACCAAGACGGACACCAGTTCCCTCTTCAGCTTCCGGGAGTACTTCGGAGGCCTGGCACACAAGAACACGGCTTCGCTCAAGAACATGACCATCGGTTCAACCGTAATCATAGGCGGCAACCAGATTTACCACAAGCAGTACTGGAAACTCCCCATCATTTATGGCGGAATCGGGGCCGGCATCTATGGCGGAATACGCTTCAACCAGCTTTACAACACCACCCAGGACAGCAAATACAAAACCTACAGCATCCTTTCTTATGTGGGGGCCGGTTTGGTCTGGTGGGGTTCCATCATGGACGGCGTGGTCTGTTACAAAGGAAAACGGAAACCGGATCCGGGCAAGGCCACCGTCTTCTCCATCCTTCTGCCCGGTATGGGACAGATTTATAACGGGGAGTTCTGGAAAGTGCCCATCTATTGGGGCCTGATGGCCGGAAGTACCCATTTCATCATAGAAAACAATACCCAGTACATGCGCTGGAAATGGACATACGACCAGGCTACCAGCACCATGGAAGGGATGACTTCTCCTCCTCAGAGTGCCGAGAATGCCAAATATTACCGGGACTCCTTCCGGCGCCTGAGGGACTATTCCATCGTGGCGCTGGCGGTTTCCTATCTGCTTCAAGTCATTGACGCCAACGTATTTGCCTATATGCAGGATTTCGAGCTCACGGATGACATCAGCATGAAGGTACAGCCTTCCGTCCAGCCTCTCGACAGTTACGCCATGGCTCCCCCGGCGGTAGGACTCTCCATCGGCCTAAAATTTTAGAATATGAAAAAAATCATCCTTATAAGCCTTTCCTTCCTTGTTTTCCTTCTTCCGGCCGATGCCCAGCGCAAGACCCGCAGGCAGCTTGAGGCGGAAAATGACCTGCTGAACAAGCGCATTGCCGCCCTGGAGGCCGAGGTGGCTGCCTACAAGGCAGACGCCGTTGACCGGGAATACATAGAGGAAGAGCTTTCCGGAGAGAACGAGAACAAAGTATCGGCCGGTCTGGAAGACTATACCTCCGAGAGTACGGACACCCTTCTGAGCCAGTGGTACATGCACCGTCAGTCCCGCATTCCGGGCCGGGAGCAGTACAACATGGATTCGGTGGTGTTCACCACCAATGTTCCCGACAGCGTCCTTATGCGCCGCCTGGAGCAGATGAATTCCTTCATCACCCTTCCCTTCAACGAGACGGTGAAAAACTACATGGTGATGTATTCGGAGAAAATGCCCACCAAGATGTCGGAGATGATGGGCCTGTCGGAATACTACTTTCCGCTCATTGAGGAAACTTTCCGCCGCTACGACATTCCCCTGGAACTCAAATATGTAGCCATCATAGAGAGTGCCTTCAACCCCCGGGCCGAATCCCGCGTAGGCGCCAAGGGCATGTGGCAGTTCATGTACCGGACGGCCCTCAACTACGGCCTCCGGATAGATTCCTATGCCGACGAGCGCATGGATCCCCTTGCCTCCATGGATGCGGCCGCCCGCTATTTCAAGGACGCCTACCGTATTTTCGGAGACTGGTCCTTAGCCATTTCCTCCTACAACTGCGGCTCCGGCAATGTGAACAAGGCCATCAAGCGGGCCGGCGGCCGCAGGGATTTCTGGAGCATCTATGAGTACCTTCCCCGGGAAACGCGCGGCTACGTTCCGGCCTTGGTGGGGGCCATGTATGCCTTCCGCTATGCCAATGAGTACGGCCTCACCCCGGCTCCTATGGCTATCCCCTCCTATGTGGACACCTTCCATGTACACAAGAACCTGCATTTCCGTCAAATCAGCGAAGTGCTGGGCATGCCCATGGATGACATAAGGGACCTCAATCCCATGTACTACAAGGATATCGTACCCGGAGCCCATTCCGACGAGGTAATCCGCCTTCCCTTCAACTATACATCGGCCTTTTTGGATATGCAGGACAGCATTTACCGCTATAAGGCCGATGTCCTCTTTGCTTCCGGCATCGAAGACGGACGGGAAACCGTGAACGGAAAAAAAGTAGCGACACGCCCCTCCGAAAGCGGAAGGACGCAGTGGGTCTATTACAAAGTCAAATCCGGGGACAGCTTGAGCAAGATTGCCCTCAGGAATCATACCACCGTGCGCCAGCTTAAAAGCTGGAACAATCTCAAGAGCGACCGCCTCGCGATTGGCCAGCGCCTGAAGGTGGGAAAACGCTGATCAGAACCGGTCCATCACGGAGAAAATCCGCTCCCTTACTTCCTCGATGGTGCCCACGCCGTCAATAATGTTGTATTTGCCGGCCTTCCTGTAGAACTCAATCAGGGGTTCCGTCTTGCCGTGATACGTCTTGATGCGGTTTTCCACCACTTCGGGACGGGCATCGTCGGCCCTTCCTTCAATCTGGGCCCGGTGGGCAATCCGCTCATGGATGAGGGCATCGGGAATCATAATGGAGACGCAGGCCGTCACTTCCTCCCCTTTCCTGGCCAGGATGGCATCCAGGGCCTCTGCCTGGGCCAGGGTACGCGGGAATCCGTCCAAAAGGAAGCCGTCCACCCCCTTCACGGACCGGAACTTATCTTCAATCATGCCTTCCACCACGGAATCCGGGACCAGGTTGCCGGCCTCTATGAGGGCTTTGGCCTGCAGCCCGAGGGGTGTTCCGGCAGCAATTTCGCTGCGGAGGAGTTCTCCGGTAGAAAGGTGGCAAAGATTGAAGCGCTCCACCATGGCGCCGGCCTGGGTGCCTTTACCGGCTCCGGGAGGACCAAACAGTACGTAATACTTCATATTATTCGTCCAATACGTAAATGTCCTTGATATTGCGGCCCAGCTCGTCGTAATCCAGGCCGAAGCCCACGATGAAACGGTTGGGAATTTCCATGGCCACATAGTCCAGCTTCACATCTTTCTTGTACACCTCTTTCTTGAGCAGAAGGGTGCAGACGCGGGCGTCCTTTACCTTACGCTCTTTCAGGAGCTGTGACAAGGCCACGATGGTATTGCCGGTATCGACGATATCTTCCACGATAAGGACCCGCCTCCCTTCCAGCCGGGCCGGCAGCGGGACTTCCGTCTTCACCACGCCCGTGGACTGGGTTCCCTCATAGGAAGAGAGTTTGCAGGCTTTCAGTTCTAACGGGAAATGTACGCGCTTGAGCAGTTCCGCCGCAAAAATGACGGCCCCGTTCAGGGTGCACAGAAAGATGACGGGATTTTCGTCGGTAGCATCAGCGTAATCCTGGTTAAGGCGAGCCGCCACAGCATCGATGGCACTTTCAATCTGCTCGTTGGGAATAAAGAGTTTGAAGGTTTTGTCGTGAAGCTTGACTTTGTTTTCCATCGATTCTTGATTTTATTTTAATGCAAAAATAGTAAAAAACACGCAAAAAGCATGTGATACAACACAATTTATCTTACGATTCTGTGAATTCTGCATCCGTCTGTTTACCTTGCGGCCATGAGAAAATGGATTCTGACAGCCATAGTGGCATTCCTATGGGTCTCTTCCCGGGCGCAGGAGGAGGCCGTACTGAAGGCGGCCCTCTTTCTGTCCGGTGCCTCCTCGGAGGAGGAAGTGGATGAAGAGTGGCTCCGGCGCATAGAGAGTGCAGGGAAACTGAAAATCAATTCCGGGCGGCTCCGCCCCGGCCTTTTGACAGATTTCCAAATTGCCTCGATAGGCCGATACAGGGCTTCCAACGGGGATATCCTGTCCTGGGAAGAACTGGCCCTGCTTGACGGATTCGACCGGGAGACGGTAAGCATCCTCCGGCCCTTCCTCTCCTTAGAATCCCGCCGGCTCCCCGGAGCTGTAGATACGGTCAAAATCCACTCGGAAGCCATCCTGAGGGGGACGCTCAAGAATTTCGGCGCCAAGGTCAAAACGGGAACGGATACTTGGCAGCTTGCCGGAGCCTGGCGGGCGCCGGACTGGACGGCCCATGCCACCTGGAGCGGGGGTCCCCTGCGCCTCATCATAGGAGATTTCAATGCCCGTTACGGGGAAGGCCTCTGCTTCTGGAGCGGCTTCTCCATGGAAAGCCTGAGCACGGTGGATGCCTTTTTCAAGCGCCCCACCGGTCTCTCCCCCGTCTGGTCCTATTCCTCGGCCGATGTGCACAGGGGCCTTGCGGCAGAATACGAGGGTGCAGGCTGGCGGGTCTCCGCCTTCGGAACGCTGAAAAAAGTCTTCGGCCTGCATGGCGAATATCTTGGCCGATATGGCCAGGTCGGCGCCACGGCCGGCTGGTCGCCCTCCGAGGGATGGAGCGCCTCCGTAGCCGGCAGGATGAACCTCCGGGGGTGGGACCTGGGGGCTGAAGCCGCCCTCCGGCACAGGATGCCCGCCGGGAAGGCTTCCCTCAGGAGCAGAGCCGGAGAAAACGGGAAATGGGCCCTCCAGGCCCGCGTCATCCCCAGCCGCTTCAGCGGGAAAAAATATGGAGAATATGCCTTGGCGGCCGGCTATACCCTTAAAAGTGGCCGATGGATCTCCTTGGCCGGGCAAAGCGGATTCGGCAGCTCCGTTCCGGCCTGGAATCTGTCATTGACAGTGGACGCTTCCCTGCTGCCCCTTCCCGGCGTGGACCCGCGACGGCATCAGATCAGGGCTTATCTGACGGGCAACTGGCAGTTTGCATCGGCCTGGAAAGGGGAAATCCGAGTGACGGAACGCTACCGGAACGATGAACCCTCCCGCCTTTCCGTCAGAGGAAGCATACAGTTTGCCAACGGGCCCTGGCTGTCCATCCTCCGCGCCGAGGGCGTTCACTGTAAGGAATGGGGTTGCCTCTCCTATATAGAAGGAGGGTATAAGGGCACTTCCCTGCAGGCCTATCTGCGTTTCACCGGCTTTTCCATCGCTTCCTGGGAAGACCGTATCTATGTCTATGAAAGGGATGCGCCGGGAAATTTTTCCGTCCCGGCCTATTCCGGGAAAGGGCTCTGCGTGCAGGGAATGGCAGCTTACAAAATCCGCCGGGGGAAATGGGCTTTGAAAGGCTATCTGCGGGGCGGTTATATGATAAGGGTGCAGAAAGAACCGACTCCCACGCTGGCCTTGCAGTTACAAGTGCAAAGATAGCGGATTATTCCTTGAAAATGTGTATCTTTGCAAGATTTAACAAAGCAACGGCTTATGCACAGAATCTTTCTGCCCCTATATCATTTCTTCAAGCAGCGCAAGGGGCTGCTCTATGCCCTGCTCATTGCCTCCACGGCTGTCTTTGCCTGGTTCGGTTCGCAGATTCGGCTGGAAGAGGACATTGTCAAGCTCCTTCCCCGCTCCTCCACCTCCAATGAGCTGGCATTCAGTGATATCGGACTTATTGAAAAAATCTTTGTGCAGGTTACTTCAAGGGACAGCTTGAACCCGGTTCCGTCCAAGAAGCTGGGTCAGGTGGCCGAGCAGTTCTGTGACGCCGTCATGGAAAGGGACAGTGCCACGCATTATCTGAAGGGTGCGCTCTCGGGCCTTAGCATAGACACCGCCTTGGAAGCCATGGACTTTGGCCTCACTCACCTCCCTTCCTTCATCGATACGGCCTGGTACAAATACATCGATGCCGCTTTGGAGCCGGAAGCCTTTGCCGAGCAGATGGAAGCCAACTACCAGCTGGTTATGGAAGACGAGACCGGAGACGATTCCCAGTTGGCCAGCATGGACCCGCTGGGCCTCAGGCACGCTCTGTTCCAGGATTTATTCTCTGACAGCAACATGGGCGGTTTCGCCATGGAAGACGGCCATCTCTTCTGCCCGGACAAGACGGTGGCCCTGGCTTTTCTCACTCCCGGCTTTGCCTCCACCAATTCCGGTGAAGCCACCCGCATGATAGCCATGCTGGACAAGGTGTCCGCGGAGTTCGAGGCCCAGAATCCGGATATACGTATCCTGATGCACGGCAATCCCCATGGCAGCGTGTCCAATGCCGGCACCATCAAAAAAGACCTGGTCTGGACCATCGGCCTGTCCCTTATCCTCATCCTGGTCATCATGCTCATGAGTTTCCACCACCTTTCCTATATCTGGCAGCAGGTGGTTCCAGTGATTTATGGCTCTCTCTTTTCCCTGGCCTGCATGTACTGGATCAAGGGAGTCATGTCGCTGATGGCCCTGGGGCTCAGTGCCGTGGTCATGGGCGTAGCCATCAGCTACTGCCTGCACCTGCTCATCCATTATTACTACAGGGGGGATGCGGAGCAGACGCTCCGGGAAGAGTCCACACCCATCTTCCTGGGCTGCCTCACCACCATCGGCGCCTTCATGGGCCTTATTTTCACGGAGAGCGAGCTGCTGAGGGATTTTGGCCTCTTTGCCACCTTCGCCCTCATCGGCAACACCTTCTTCGTGCTTGTATTCCTCCCCCATTTCCTGAAACCGTCCCATATCCGCTTCAAGCGTACCCACGGCTTCCCTTTGGTGGAGCGGATCAACAGTCTTCCCTGGGACCGCAATCCCTGGGTTATCGGTATCATGGTGGTCTTTATCCTCGTCGGAATTGTTATGAGCCCCCGTGTGAAGTTTGACAGCGATCTCAACAACCTGGACTACGACAATGCCGCCCTTCGGGAAAGCCAGGATCTGTACAACCGCAAGAATAACGACGGCTTTTTGCACGAATTCTTCGCCGCATGGGACCAGGACAACCTGGACAAGGCCCTGGAATACAACGAGGGCTTCATCCATGTGCTGGATTCCCTGAAGGAGGAAGGCATGGTGCATGCGTATGCACCCATTGCCAAGTTGCTGTTGCATTCCAGTGCCAAACAGCAAAGCCGGATAGATGCCTGGAACGCCTACTGGACACGTTCCAAAGTGAGGGACCTGCGGTCCCGGCTGGCCGATGCGGAACGCCAATACGGCCTTCCTTCCGGCTTCTACGACCCTTTCATAGGCTTCGTCCGCGGCAAATACGAACCCGCCAACCTGATTGAATCCGGCATTGTTCCTCCCGGGCTCCTCTCCAATTATGTGGAAAAGCAGGAAACAGGCCGATACATGATCTTTACGGACGTGTCATACAGGAAGGAAGATATGGCGTCCGTATATAAGGACATCACCTCTACGGATCACGTGTTTGTCCTGAATCCCTTCTACTACTGCCGGGACATGGTTGAGATTGTGCACGACGACTTTAACACCACTCTCTGGATTTCCAGTATCTTCGTGCTGTTGGTGCTCCTATTCAGTTTCCGCAACATCTGGATTGCCCTGGTGGCCTTCTTCCCCATGTTCATCAGCTGGTATGTGATGCAGGGATATATGGCTGTCTTCGGCCTGGAATTCAACTTGATCAACATTGTTATCTCCACCTTCATATACGGTATCGGCGTAGATTACAGCATCTTTGTGATGGAGGGTCTGCTGTCCGAAGCCCGCAAGGGAGAGAAAAAGGTGCTCATATTCCACAAGGTGGCCATTTTCTACAGCGCCCTCATCCTGGCCGTAGTTACCTTCTCCCTCATTTTCGCCCGCCATCCGGCCATCCAGTCCATCGGCCTTATCACGCTCATCGGAATGGCCACCACCATTCTTATAACCTATTCCCTGCAGCCCTGGATTTTCCGCAAACTTTGCAAGATTCCATTCTTCCGCCGCGGATTCCGCATCCCTGAGAACCCCGAATGAACCTGAACGCCAAGCTATACCTGAACCTCGTTAAAGGCGGTGCCGCCCGACTGGCACAGAACCGCCAGGAAATTAACGACCTCAATGTCTTCCCCATTCCGGACGGAGACACCGGAGACAATATGTACATGACCATCGAAGCCGGTACCCATTCCTCCGGGGAAACCCTGGGAGAAATGGCCGCAGCTGTTTCCAACGGCATGCTGCTGGGGGCCAGGGGCAATTCGGGCGTCATCCTTTCCCGCATCTTCGCCGGTATGGGCAAGGCTTTCAAAGGCCTTGAAGAGGCCGATGTCCAGGCCTTCGGGAAAGCGATGGAAGCGGCGGTTTCAGAAGCCTACGGCGCGGTTGCCCAGCCGGTGGAAGGAACCATCCTTACCGTGCTGAGGGAAAGCGTTGCCGCCGCCCGGGGCTCCTCTTCGTTAGAAGAATACATGGACCTCATGATTGCCGGTATGGACCTTTCCCTGCAGCATACGCCGGAACTCTTGGACGTGCTCAAAAAGGCCGGCGTGGTGGACAGCGGCGGCGCCGGACTCCTTTCCATCGCGGAAGGGATGAGGGAGGCCCTGAAAGGGAGATTCCCGGTCGGAGCCGGGAATGACGGGAATGACGCCCCTGCCATGCCCGGCCCCGACCGGGCATCCGTCAATTTCAACGCCTTTACAGAAGACAGTGAACTGGAATTCGGCTATTGCACGGAGTTCCTTCTCAGACTCCAGCGCTCCAAAGTGGACCTGGAACATTTTGACGAGCGGGTCATACAGTCCTGGTTGGCCACGCAGGGAGACTCCCTGGTGTTTTTCCGGGACGGTTCCATCGTCAAGGTTCACGTCCATACCAAAGACCCCGGCGCCGTGCTTTCCAAATGCCGCGAATGGGGTGAATACCTTAGCGTCAAGGTGGAGAACATGACGCTCCAGCACCATGAGAATCACATGGACCGGCGCTTCGGGAGAAACGCGAAAGCGCTTGGCATTGTGACGGTTGCCGCCGGAGAAGGCCTGGAAGCCACCTTCCGGGAAATGGGGGCCGATGCCGTCATCCGGGGCGGTCAGACCATGAACCCCTCCGTGGAAAGCTTCCTGGAGGCCTTCAGGGCCGTGCAGGCCCGGACCATCCTGGTGTTCCCCAACAACGGAAATATCCTCCTCACGGCCCGTCAGGCCGCCAGCCTTTATAAAGACGCCCGCGTGGAAGTAATCCCCACCCAAACGCTGGGAGAAGGCTACTACGCCATGGCCAACCTCCAGCCGGATCTTCCCCTCGAAGAACTCATGCAGAGCCTTCAGGAGGCCGCGGCTTCCGTTACCACCGGCTCCGTCTCCAAGGCCGTCCGCAGTACCTCCGAAGCCCGGGAGGGAGACTATATCGGCTTTAGCGGAAAGGACATTCTTTGCAGCAGTCCCTCCCGCGTTCAAACGCTTCAGGAGCTGGCCGCCAGGTTAGATGCCGCATCGGCCGATATCGTGATCCTGCTGCAGGGAGAAGGGGTTTCCCCGGAGGAAGCCAAGTGCCTGCAGGAGACGCTGCAAAAGGACGCTCCCCTTTCGGAAGTCATCCTCATTGACGGAAAACAAGCTGTTTACGATTATATTTTAGTGCTATGTTAAAGTTATACACGGATACCGACACCGACTTCACCCCCTCGATTGCGGCGGAATACGGTTACAGCCTCATTTCCATGCCCTATAGCATCGAGGCGCAGACCACCTATCCTTATGTGGATTTCGAGACCTTCGACGCCCATGCTTTCTATGACAGGCTGCGCGGAGGTGTCCTGCCCACCACCAGCGCCATCTCCAAGGAGCAGTACCTCCAGTACTTCGAGAAGGACTTTGCGGCCGGCAACGAGATTCTCTATGTCCATTTCTCCCGCGCCATGACCAACTCCTTCGACGCCATGGACCAGGCCGTGGCCGAGCTGAAAGCCAAGTACCCGGCCGCCCGCTTCGAAGAGATTGACACCAAGGGCATCACCACCATCAGCTACGCCATCGTGCGCGAGGTGGGAGACCTGGTGAAGGCCGGTAAAAGCCTGGACGAAATCCTCTCCTGGGCCGCCGATGAAGTGGACCGTTTCGCCATGTATTTCTTTGCCGATGACCTGAAGTTCTTCCGCCGCAGCGGCCGCGTGGGAGGCCTGGCCGCCACCATGGGCACCCTGATTGGCGTACGTCCCCTCATCCACATGAGCCAGGATGGCAAGATGATTTCCGTGGGCACCGCCAAAGGCCGTCCCAAGGCCATCGAATTCCTCTTGAACAAGGTGGGAGAACTGGGAGACGACTTGCAGAACCACCGCATCTGTATCGGCCATTCCGACGCGCCGGAGATTGCACGGGAACTGGGACGCCTCATTGAAGAAAAATACGGCCAACAGCATATCGTATATGTGGAAGTGAACCCCACCGCCGGCAGCCACTGCGGCCCCAACGGCGTGGGCGTCTGCTTCCACGCCAAGCACCGATAGCGTCATTCTTATTTTTAACGTCATTCCCGGCTTGACCGGGAATCCATGTCATTCTGAACGAAGTGAAGAATCTATGGTTCAAATAGTTGAAGTAACAAACAAAACACAGCAGAAGGAGTTTCTGAACTTCGCGCTGGACCTGTACCAGGGCAATACCTGCTTTGTGCCCCCTCTTTATTCGGACGAGAAGAAGATGTTCCGGGAAGACTATGTGTACCGGAGCAGCTGCGATTCCGTCTTTTTCAACGCCTACGAGGACGGCGTCATGGTGGGCCGCATCCAGGGAATCATCCAGAAGGACGCCAATGCCAAGAACGGACAGAAACGCTGCCGCTTCTGCCGATTCGACGCCATTGATAATCTGGAAGTGTCCCGGGCCCTGTTTGCCGCGGTGGAAAAATGGGCGCTGGAAAAAGGCATGGACACGTTGGTGGGTCCTCTCAATTATTCCGACCTGGAGCGCGAAGGCATGCTGGTGGAAGGTTTTGACGAGCCCTCTTCCTTCGAACAGAACTACAATTACGCCTACTACAAGGACCATGTAGAGGCTCTGGGCTTCCAAAAAGAGATTGACTGGACGGCCAGCCGTCTGTACGGGCCCCGGGACCAGGAAACCCTGGAGGAGTTGGAACAGCTGGTGCATTTTATCTTCAAGCGTTACAAACTGCATTACGGGACGGCCCGGAGCGGAAAGCAACTGCTAAATAAATATGCCGACGGCATGTTTGACCTCATTGACCGTTCCTATGCTGGGCTGTATGGCACGGTGCCTTTCACTCCCGGTATGCGAAAGCTGGTACTGGACAATTTCTCCCTGGTCATCAGCCCCAAGTACACAGCCGTGATTCTGGACGAGAACGAAAATATCGTTTGTTTCGGCCTGGCCTTTCCCTCCCTCAGCCGTGCCCTGGTGGGAACCCGCGGAAAAATGGCCCCCTCCACGCTTTTTAATCTCCTGGGCTGTCTCAAAAATCCGGACATCCTGGATCTCTGCCTGGTGGGCGTGGATCCCGAATACCTGAACAGAGGCATTTCCGGTGCCCTTTCCCTTGCCATCATGAAGATGCTCCGGGACAATCCCCACCTCCGCTGGGCCGACACCAACCTGAACCTGGAAGACAACTATGCCATCCTGAACCAGTGGCACCGCTTTAAGCGTGAGGAATGTAAACGCTTCCGCTCATTTGTGAAGAATCTATGATCAAGATTTTAGTAGACTGCTTTGGCGGAGACCATTGCCCCGAGGCACCCGTAGAAGGTGCCCTGAGGGCTTTGAAGGCCAATCCGGAGCTTCATATCGGCCTGTTGGGAGACGAATCCGTCCTGAAAGCGCAGTTGGAGGGAAAGGACTATGATGCCTCACGGATAGAGATTATCCATGCCCCGGAGGTGATCGGCTGCGACGAGAAACCCACCGACGTGGTGCGCCTCAAACGCGATTCCTCCATGATGAAGGGCATTATCCTGCTTCGGGACAACGATGACGTGGCCGCCCTGGTTTCCATCGGCTCCACCGGTGCCCTGGTAACGGGGGCCTTGGTGCGCCTGGGGCGTATCCCCGGGGTTATCCGGCCGGCTTTCTGTCCCCTCCTTCCCTCCATGGACGGCGGTCTCGTGGGCATCTGCGACAGCGGCGCCAATGTGGAAGTGACATCGGCCCATCTGCGTCAGTTCGCCATCATGGCGTCCCTGTATATGGAGAACGTGTATGGCGTCAAAAGCCCCCGCGTAGCGCTGCTGAACGTGGGATTGGAGGCCGAAAAGGGAGATGCCGTCCGGCAGGAGGCCTATCCCCTGCTCCGCCAGACGGAGGGGCTCAACTTTGTGGGCAACATGGAAAGCCGGGACCTTCTGAGCGGCAAATACGATGTGGTGGTGGCCGACGGCTTCAGCGGAAACGTACTGGTCAAAACCACAGAAGGAACGGCCCTGGAGCTCCTCAAGAAGATCAAGAAAGACATTTACAGCTGTTCCCTGTACAAGATGGGCGCCCTCCTGATGAAACGGATGTTCAAGGAGGAGAAGGAGTTCATGAACTATCAGAACTACGGCGGAAGCGTGCTTCTGGGCACCTCCAAAGTGGTGGTGAAGGGGCATGGCTCCTCCAACGCCGTGGCGGTGGAAAAATGTATCGAACAGGCCTACCGGATGGAGGTTTCCGGATTATCGGCCCAAATTGAAAAAGAAATTGCCAAATACGAACATTACGAAGACTGATTATGTTTGAAAAAGTACAAAGCATCCTGGCCAGGCAACTGCGGCTGGACCCTTCCCGGATTACGCCGGAATCCCAAATCAAGAAAGACCTCGGAGCCGATTCCTTGGACATCCTGCAGCTCCTGATGCGTATTGAGGACCAGTACGGCATTGTGATTCCGGACCAGGCCCTGGCCCAATTCGAAACGGTGAAAGACGTGGTGGACTATCTGGAAAAACAGCAGGTGTCATTCTGAACGCAGTGAAAAATCTATTGTGATTTAGTTCCTTAATTCGTAAATTTGCGTCCAAAACTGAGAGTCTGTTTTGAAATGATTGATATTTTTATTTATAGTTTTATTTTTGTGGAAATTTTTCTTGAAAATTTTTGGCCATAGGGGTTCCTATGGGTGG
>CAJOMB010000010.1:22037-27155 GCA_905235615.1 uncultured Bacteroidales bacterium
AGACTCTTACCCCATGGTCCAGGTCTACTGCAAAAACACCAAAGAAACCAAACGTTTCCCGGAAGGCACCTCCCTTGCCTCGATGCTCTCGGAATTTGACTGCAAGTCTCCCTATCCCATCGTATCGGCCAAGGTGAACAACGTGTCCCAGGGACTCAAGTTCAAGGTTTACCAGAATAAGGACATCGAATTCATCGATGTCCGCGAATCGAGCGGCATGAGAGTCTATTGCCGCTCGCTTTATTTCTTGCTGTACAAGGCAGCCTGCGACCTTTTCCCGGGCAGCAAGCTCTATATCGAGCACCCCATCTCCAACGGCTATTTCTGCCATATCCGCAAGGCCGACGATACGGAAATCACTGCCGATGATGTCCTGAAACTGGAAATCCGGATGAAAGACCTGGTGGGCAAGGATCTCCCCTTCCACCGCTACGACGTGCAGACGGAAAGGGCTATCAAGGAGTTCCGCAAGGCCGGCTTCGAAGACAAGGTGCGCCTGCTCCAGACCAGCGGGGAAGCCTATACGGACTATTACACCCTGGGAGAAACGGCCGACTATTTCTACGGGAAGCTGGTTCCCTCTACCGGCTATCTCACCGTCTGGGCCATCCAGCCTTTCCATGACGGCCTTCTGCTCAGGGGCCCTTCCCACAAAGACCCTTCCAAGGTAGAGGAATTCGTGGACCAGCCCAAGACCTTCGAGATGTTCAAGGAGGCCCTCCGCTGGAACATCATCATGGGCCTGAGTACCGTGGGAGACGTCAACGAGGCCTTCCTGAACGGACGCGCCAGCGAACTCATCCAGATTGCGGAAGCCCTCCAGGAGAAGAAAATTGTCCAGATTGCAGAGGAGATTGACCGCAGATACCACAGCGAGAATCCGCTTCAGGTAGTCCTGATTACCGGCCCTTCCTCTTCAGGCAAAACCACATTCTGCAAGCGTCTGTCCATCCAGATCAAGGCCTGCGGGCTGCATCCCATGTCCATGAGTACGGACGACTATTTCGTGAACCGGGTGGAAACCCCCAAATTCCCGGACGGCTCCTACGATTTTGACAACTTTGACACGGTTGACCACGACCTCATGGAGGCCGATATCATGAAGCTCATAGCCGGAGAGGAAGTTTCCGTCCCGGAATACAACTTCGTAACCGGCCTCAGGGAATACAATGGCAAGAAACTCAAACTGGGAGAGGGCCGTATTCTCCTCATCGAAGGAATCCATGCCCTGAACCCTGCCCTTACCAGCAATATCCCGGAGAGTGCCAAATTCCGGATTTTCATCAACACCCTCACCGGAACCCTTTTGGACGACCACAACAGCATCCCCACCAGCGACAACCGTCTGCTGCGCCGGATTGTAAGAGACTACAACGCCGGCTCGTTCACCGCCCGCGAATCCATCTCCAACTGGCAGAATGTGCTGGACGCGGAGACCAAGTGGATTTACCCCTATCAGGAAATGGCCGATGTCATGTTCAACAGCGCTTACCTCATCGAGTTCGCGGTGTTGAAGAACCACGCGGAGCCCATCCTCCGGAGCGTCCCCCAGAACTGTCCGGAATACGCCGAGGCGCACCGCCTCCTGAAGTTCATCCACTATTTCACGCCCGTACCGGACAAAGAAATCCCGGCCACGTCCCTCCTTCGCGAGTTTATCGGCGGAATGAAATAAAAAATAGCGTTTCTCGTCTTTTTTTCCTAATTTTGCAGTGAATCCGAAGGTTGGAAGTCACAGACTGGCTTCGCCGCCGGAAGTAATACAAACAAAAATGGAAAAGGGACCTATCTCTCAATTCATTACCCACAACTACCGCCACTTCAACAGCGCAGCGCTCGTGGATGCGGCCAAAGCGTACGAAGATCTCCTGAACAAAGGCGGTAAAATGTTTCTGGCTATGGCCGGTGCCATGTCCACCGCCGAAATCGGCCTCTCACTTGCCGAAATGATCCGCCAGGACAAGATTGCCTTCGTCTGCTGCAGCGCCAACAACCTGGAAGAAGACATCATGAACCTGGTGGCCCACAGCCACTATTATCGTGTTCCCGGTTACCGTGACCTCACCCCCAAACAGGAGCAGGAACTCCTGGACAATCACTACAACCGCGTTACGGATACCTGCATCCCCGAAGAAGAGGCTTTCCGCCGTTTGGAAAAGCACCTGGTGGAAGTATGGGACAAGGCCAAGGCCGAAGGTAAGAGATACCTCCCCTACGAGTTCATCTATCAGATGATCCGCAGCGGCGTTCTCAAGCAGTACTACGAGATTGACCCCAAGGACAGCTGGGTGGTGGCCGCCTGTGAAAAGAACATCCCCATCATCTGCCCCGCCTGGGAAGACTGCACCACCGGTAATATCTTTACCGCCCATGTCATCCGCGGAGAATATGATCCGCACATGGTCATCCAGGGTGTGGAAGTGATGATGTTCCTTGTGGACTGGTACAAGAAGAACAGCGAAGGGGCCGGTGTGGGCTTCTTCCAGATTGGCGGCGGCACCGCCGGTGACTTCCCCATCTGCTGCGTTCCCATGATGGAGCAGGACCTGGGCTGGTCGGGCACTCCCCTCTGGGCCTATTTCTGCCAAATCTCGGATTCCACCACTTCCTACGGTTCCTATTCCGGCGCCGTTCCCAACGAGAAAATCACCTGGGGCAAACTGGCTCCGGATACGCCCAAGTTCATCGTAGAGTCCGACGCCACCATCGTGGCCCCGCTCATCTTCGCCTATGTCCTGGGTTGGTAAGAAATCCGTCAAAGAGCATTTCAAGAGCCTGTTCCCGCCAAAAGAACAGGCTCTTTCATCTTCTCTGTCCAAGGAGCGCATCCAGTCCATCCTGGATGCCTGGGTGGACGGAAAGGGTTATCGGCTCCCCTACCGCTCCGTTTCGGAAGTGGCCGCCAGCATGGGCCTGGCCTCTTCCACCTTATATAGATATTTCAAGGCCGATGGCAGCGATTTCCGCAGTTGGCGCACCCGTCTGCGGCTGGAAGATGCCAAGCAACTTCTCTTGGATGAGCCTGATACCCCCGTTTCCCTTATCGGCCGAAGGGTGGGCATCCTGGACCGAAGCAATTTCTCCCGCACTTTCAAGGAATATACGGGACTCACCCCCGAAGCATGGAGAAATAAATACAAATATTTTGGAATTTAATTTTTTATTCATACATTTGCAGTGTACTAATGAACTAATACACTGTAAAAGTTATGATAACTGTCAAAAACCTATCTTTCAGCTATGGCTCCAAAAGGGTGCTCAATGACATCAGCCTGGAGCTTAAGGGGGGCAATATCTATGGCCTCTTAGGAGAAAACGGTGTAGGTAAAACCACCCTTCTCACCCTCCTCTGCGGCCTTAAAAAGCCCAAAACCGGTACTATCGAAACGGACGGACGCGATCCCTTTGACCGCGCCCCTTCCCTGCTGGCCGAGCAGTTCTATCTTCCCGACGAGGTGGCTCCTGTACACAATACTGCCTTTCAGTTTGGCAAGGAGCACGGAAAGCTCTGGCCCACCTTTGACTTTGACAAATATCTCTCCATCCTGACGGAGTTCGAAGTGGACCAGGATCAGCTGATGGATTCCATGAGCGCCGGCCAGCTCAAAAAGACATGGATTTCCTTCGCCCTGGCCTGCAACGCCCGCCATTATTTCATGGACGAGCCCACCAACGGCTTGGACATTCCTTCCAAGTCCCAGTTCCGCAAGGCCATCACCAAATACACCTCGGAAGAGAGTGCCATCATCATCTCCACCCATCAGGTGCGGGATCTGGAAGAAATCATCGATCCCATCATCATCCTGGACAAGGAAGCCGTACTGCTGAATGCCAGCCTGGAAACCATCTCCCGGAAGCTTTACTTCGACTATGGGTCGGCCCTTCATCCGGAATCCCTCTATCTGGAGCAGACACCCTCCGGTGCCATCCAGGTCTATCCCAACACCACCGGCGAGGAATCCAAAGTGAACTTGGAGGCCCTTTTCAACGCTGTCCATTCCCACAAAGATGTAGTTAAAGCCTTATTCCAGTAGCCTTATGAAAAAAGAAGTATTCTCCGGCCAGCGTTTCCGGACCTATTTCAAATACGACCTTGCCCAGATGTGGCGCAACCACATGAAAGCCGCCATCGTGATTGGTCTGGCGGGTCTCATCTATTACATTATCGGCATTGCCTTCAACGCCACCTTCAACCATGTCTGGCAGGCTCCCGGCTTCAGGGGACGCATGATTGTTTTCATTCTCTCCGCCGTGGCCCTGCAATTGTATCAAGCGCGTACCTACGGCTATTTGACTGACCGGAGGAAAGGGGCCGCCTGGCTCATGATTCCGGCATCGGCCTTTGAAAAATGGCTGTCCATGATCATCATCACCCTCCTTGTGATTCCCGTGGCCTTCCTCTGCACCTATGCTGCGGTTGACGGTATTCTGAGCCTGGCCGACCCCACCTACGGGAAAGTTCTTCTGACTTCTTCCACCCAGTTTGTCAAGAATATAAACGAGGCGTTGATAGAAACCAACGCGGAGTACAACACCACCTGGAACCTGGGCGTTTTCGTTTTGCCGATGCTTGTTTCGCACTGCGTGAATTATCTCTATTTCCTCCTTTGCGGAATCTGCTTCAAGCGCAACAAAATCCTCTGGGCCATCCTGCTTGTCTTCGGAATCAGCATTGTATGGTCTTCACTGGCCGCCTTCTTGGGGATCAACTATTCCATCGAGATCGAAGATGTGGAGGAGGCGGAAGTGGTCATTCGCCAGGCTCTTATATGGACAAACATTCTGGGTTGCTTACTCACTGCGGCCCTTGCCGGCGGCATCTTCTACAGAATCAAAACCTTAAAGCATTAAAATCATGGACTTTCACGGAGAAAAACCCATCTATCTTCAGATTGCCGAACTGTTCTGCGAGAACATCCTTTCCGGCACCCTGAAGGCCGATGAGCGCATCCCGTCGGTCCGCGAGTACGGTGCTCAGATCGGGGTGAACCCCAATACCGTCATGCGCGTCTATGAAAAATTGACCGCCGACGGCATCATCTACAACAAACGCGGAATCGGCTATTTCATATCGGCCGATGCACGGGAGAAGATTCTGGCCTCCTATAAGGCTGAATT
>CAJOMB010000011.1 GCA_905235615.1 uncultured Bacteroidales bacterium
CTCCGTATTTCCGTTGGCATAACCGGGCATGGCCTCGGACACGCCGTCCACCCCCTTGAAGAAATGCTCCACGCCCCAGAAGCATCCCCCGGCAAAGTAAATCTCTTTCATGACTACAAAATTAATAGCTTTCCCGGAATTTCAAATCCCAAGGGACAATACGGGTGGGAAATTCCGCTATTCTCAGGGTGGTGCAGCCGTAAGGAATCAGTTCCAGCGTAACGTCCTCCCCGGTGTCATTTCCCTCCTCCGTCCAGAAAGCCACGGATTCCACATCCGTCCAGTGGGGCAGCACCCGGGCCGGGACGCGGAGCAGAACAGGCGCTCCCTCCAACGTCCAGGGATAAGTGGGAACGGCCCTGTACTGCACAGCGCAGTCATCGGCCTTGAAACGGTCCCGCATGAGGCAATAGTTCCAGGGGGTGGGGCTGGTCACTTCCCAGGCACCCTCTCCGTAGTAGCGGTCCTTGCCCTCGAAGGGCTTCCAGCTCCACTGCTCCTCCATCCTGAGGGCATACACCAGCGGGCCGCGCACCACGCTCCAGGCCTTGTCATACCACTCTTCCGTCTTTACCTCCATGGGGAAAGTCAGTTCCACCACATCCCCCTTCTTCCACTCCCGCATCAGGCAAAGAAGGCCCTCCGAGGCAGGAGCCTCCACCGCTTCCCCATTCACGCTCACAAAGGCCGATGCACACCACTCCGGCACCCGGAAATAAAGCGGGAAGGCCGCCTTCTTCACTTTCCGGGAGGGGAAGGAAAGCCGGAAACGGAGGGTTTCCCGGAAGGGATAATCCGTCTCCTCTTCCACGCAGACTTCCACGCCGCCGGCCACCGTAGCCGTAACGCGGCTGGGGGCATAGACCAGCGCCGCCAAGCCACCGTCGGCCGATGCATACCAGAGGTTCTGCGTAAACTTGGGCCAGCCCTGGTGCATGTTGGACAGGCAGCAGGGGTAGCCGTTCAGCGTTCCGAAGAACACATCCGTATCGTCATGCGGGGTGGAGAAGGGCCGCCAGGTCCGGCTGGCCGATACCTGGTTCACCTGCTGATAATACTGCTTCCCCGTATAATCGTCATTCACCTGGGTGGGAAGGGCGTTGAAGGCCACCCGCTCCAGATAATCGGCCCAATGGGGCGCTCCGGTGATACGGAGGAGGGTTTCCAGCGAGTACATCATCTCCACCGCCGTGCAGAGCTCGCTGCCACGGGAGGGATGGCCCCAGTGGAGCATCTCGTCCCCTGCCCAAAGCCCGGTGGGAAGCCCCACGGTATGGCGGATGCTTTCCTCTGCCCGCGCCAGGGACTCCAGGTCCCGGGCATCATGGGAATACTGCCACCACACGCCGGGGGCCTTGAATCCCTGTCCCAGGTTCACGCAATGTATGCTTCCCTGCCGGGCGAAGATTTCTCCGTTCCAAAAGAGGCCGGTCCAGTCCGTCGTCTGGGCATGAAGCCGTTCTCCCAATTTCAACAGCCGTTCATCTCCGGTGAGGTTATAAAGCCAATAGACCACATCCAGGTTGTCGGCTCCCCTCCATCGGCCCCAATCCGTCCAATGATTCAGCGGAAACGCCTCCAGTTGGGAGATCTGATAATGGAAATAACGGGTAAGGCAGTCCACCACCCGGACGTCTCCCGTAGCCATATAATACTGCTTCAGGATTTTGACGGCCACCATCTTGGGCCACCAGTCATGCGTCTGGCCCCGCTGGAGGCCATATACGAAGGGGTGGTCCTGTGCCGGTCCCAGATAGCCGTCCGGCTGCTGCGAGGAAAGGATGGACTCCACCCAGCGAAAGGCCTTTTCCTTCAGCACGGCATCATCCAGCAGGCAGGCCAGCGGAAGCAGGCCGTCCACCCAGTACGGACCCCTCTCCCAGGCATCTCCGTCTCCTCCCAACCAGGCGTTGGAAGCGCCCATCACCTGCGGATAAACCTGGTCCAGATGACCGGTAAGTCCATCGGCCTGCCTTTGAAGCTGCTCCTGCAGCCAACCTTTGGCCTGAATGGCGCCCAAGGGCAATTCGGCAAAGCGGGTTTCCTCCAAAGGAGCCCGGTTGAACACTTGGGCATGGGCCGATAAAGCAAGCAGCAGGCCGCCCAGCAACAAGAAAACTCTTCTCATGGCGCCCAACTATAATTTGAATTCCAGACGGGCGCGGATATCGGCCGATGAAGAGCCCACCAGCGCCTCGAAATCACCCGGTTCCGCCACCCAGGCATGTCGGGCGGCATCGAAGAAACTGAGGTCTTCCCGGCCTATCATAAAGCTCACCTTCCGGCTCTCAGAAGGCTGGAGATAAACTTTCTCGAAGCCCTTGAGCTCCTTGGCCGGTCGCTCCACGGAGGCCTCCCGGTCGGCGATATAAAGCTGCACCACCTCCGCACCGGCCACCTCACCGGTATTTTTCACAGTCAGCTGTACTTTCCAGCCATCGGCCGCCTTTTTCACGGACGCGTCGCTGTATTCAAAACGGGTATAGCTGAGGCCGTGGCCGAAGGGATATTGCACGGGAATCTGACGGGTATCGTACCAGCGGTAGCCCACAAAAACACCCTCGTCATAGTATTCCTGCCACCACTGCTTTCCTTCCTCCTTCACGCCAGGGTATTGGCGCTCCGTCTTGAGAGGGCCGTCGGAAAGGGACAGGGGCATGGTGAAAGGCAGTTTGCCGGAAGGATTCACGGCACCGGTGAGCACATCCACCAGGGCGTGGCCGCTTTCGGAGCCGCCGTACCAGCCCTGCACGATGGCATTCACCCGATCCGCCCAGGGCATGGCCACCGGGGAGCCGGAAATGTTCACCACCACCAGCCTGGAGGAAACCTCCGCCAGGGCTTCAATGAGCGCATCCTGGCCATAAGGGAGGACGATATCGGCCCGGTCGGTGCCCTCGTTGTCCTGGCCGGCGCTCTTGTTAAGGCCGCCGATGTAGAGGACCACATCGGCCTCACGGGCAGCGGAAACGGCATCTTCGAGAAGCCGGGCAGCGCTGCGGCTCTCACTCAGGTCCTGCCCGGTGACCACCTTGTTGTAGTCTGTGGTCACGTCTCCCACATAGCCCCGCTGCCACTCCACCTGCACCTTGCCGTCATACACTTCGTGCAGGGCGTCCAAAGGAATCACCTCATATTTGGTCTTGAGGTTGGAGGAGCCGCCGCCCACCACCATCATCTTGTAGGCGTTCTCTCCCACCACCAGCAGTTTCCCGCCTTCGGGGACGCTGAGCGGCAGCGTTCCGTCATTCTTGAGCAGCACCAGGCCTTCCGCGGCAATTTTTCTGGCGGCGGCAAAATGCTCCGGAGAAGTAAAACTGCCGTAGTGGGGTTCCGGAGACATGGCGGTGCGGAACACGGTACGCAGGATGCGCCGCGCCTTGTCATCCAACTGCTCCGCGGTAGCCCTTCCGTCACGCAGACGCTCCAGGAAGGGACGGGCCAGATGATAGTTGCTGTAACTGTCGGAGGCGGCGCCGCGCAGGCCGTTGGTCCAGGTGCCCATCTCGATATCCAGGCCGTTGGAGACAGCCTCGTCGTCGTCCCGGCAGCCTCCCCAGTCGCTCACCACCACGCCGTCGAAGCCCCACTCGCCCTTCAGGATGTCGCAGAGGAGTTTCTTGTTGTGGCAGTTGAATTGCCCGTTATACAGGTTGTAGGAGCCCATGATGGCCCAGGCGCCGCCTTCCGTCACCGCCTTGCGGAAGGCAGGCAGGTAAATCTCATAGAGGGTGCGGTCGTCCACGACGGAATTGGTGGCCGTGCGGCGGGTCTCCTGGTTGTTCACGGCAAAATGCTTTACACAGGCGGCCACTCCGTTGGCCTGGACGCCCTGCACATAGGGAACCACCAGTTCTCCGGCCAGATAAGGGTCCTCGCCCATGTATTCGAAGGTACGGCCGTTCAGGGGCGTCCGGCCCATGTTGATGCCGGGGCCCAGCAGAATGTCTTTCCCGCGATATCTCGCTTCCTGGCCGATACAGTCTCCGTACAGGCGGGAAAGCTCCCGGTCCCAGGTGGCGGCCAGGTTCACCAACGCCGGAAAAGCGGTGCAGGAGTCGTTGGTCCAGCCGGCCTGGTCCCACTCGTCCCAGAGCACCTCCGGACGGATGCCGTGCGGCCCGTCCGTATGCCAAAGTTCCGGAATGCCCAGACGGGGCACACCGGCGCTGGAGAATTTGGACTGGGCATGCGTCATGGCCACTTTCTCTTCCAATGTCATGCGGGAAAGGGCGTCTTCCACCCTGTCTTCCAAGGGGGCCGAAGGGTTCAGGTACACCGGGCTGCGGCCGGTTTTGGGAGCACAGGAAAAGAGCGTCAGGGCCACCATGGCCGAAGGAATCAATGTTCGCATAAGAGTCTGTTTTGAAGGGTGTATTGCAAAGTCCAGCGCAGGGTCTCTCCCGGCCGGGCTTCCAGTTTATTATAAGGTTCCAGGCAGGCAATGCGGTGATTGGCCCAGAGGACGGTCTTGAAGGCCGGGACATCGGCCCGGATATGGACGGAGAGGCGACCCTCCCGCAGCATCATCTCATAAGGCATCCCCTCTCCCCCTTTCCGGTGGATGTTTCCCGTATAGACGGACTCCCCCTCCTTTATAGGCCGATAAAAACGGATGCCGCCGGGGGTGAAGCCCACGGAATCATACACGGCCCGCCAGTCTCCCTCCGGCTCGAAGGGAAAATCCATTTCCCGGGAAGGGCCCACCGCCAACTTCCCCAGGGTGAAGAAGTTGTGGTTATAGACATCGGCCTCCAAGGGGAATTCCGGCGTAAGGGAATGGCCGATGGAAAAGCGCCCGCCGCCTTGCAGTCTGATGATTTTTTCGTAGCGATAAAAGCCCTCCAAACGATGTTCGAAGCGGGCCTGCCGCCCGTCGGCCTCCACCGTCCACTGCCCGGCATCCAGCACAGGGTACAGGCAGAAACGGTCGTAGGCGGCCATATCGGCCTTTAAAAGGCCCACCCCTATTTTAAGGATGCGCCCATCCGGCAGGCCGATGGGAGAGAATTCCTCCGCCGGGCCCTGCACGGCATCATGCATGGTAGGGCTGTAAGAAGTGAACCAGGGGCCGCAGAGCTCCGTACCCTGAAACAGAAGGCTCCCGAAGACGCCGCTCCTGTCGAAGCGCGTCCCCCTGTAGAAACCGTCCTGCGGCTGATGCAGGGACAGACACAGACCGGATTGGGACAGCCTAATCATATCACTTGCAAAAATAGGGAAAATTTTATTGTAGAATGCAATTTTTTTCATAATTTTGCACCACAGTACACCACAGATAAATCCTGCATGCATGAAAAATACGGGCAAATACTATAAATGGGAAGTACTGGCCCTGCTGTGGATGGCCTTCCTCCTGAACCAGGGAGACCGCCAGGTTTTCAATTCCGTACTTCCGCTCATCCGGGACAGCCTGAACCTCACGGACACCTCCGTGAGTCTGATTGCCGTGTTCTTCAACCTGTTCTATGCCGCCATGGTACCCGTCGGCGGGTGGATGGGGGACCGCTTCTCGCGCAAGTGGGTGTGCACCCTGAGCATCCTGTTCTGGAGCGTAGCCACCATGTTCACGGGACTGGCAAACGGCGTTTTCATGCTCATTCTTACCCGCTCCGTCGCCACCGGCGGCGGGGAGGCCTTCTTCGGCCCGGCCAACTATTCCCTGCTGGGGCAATACCATACGGACACACGTGCGCGGGCCATGTCCATTCACCAGACCTCCTACTATGTGGGCGTGATCCTGGCCGGTTGGCTGGCGGGCTACATCGGAGACAAACTGGGCTGGCAGTATGCCTTCTACATTTTTGGCGGCGCAGGTGTAGTGTGGTCTGCTGTGATGGCCGCAAGGCTGAAGGATTTCCCGAAGGGAGAGATGCCCGGTCAGGCCGGGCATGACGGAGCACCAGACCAGGCCGGGCATGACGGAGCCACAAACCAGGCCGGGCATGACGGGGCCACAAACCAGGCCGGGCATGACGGAGCCGTCACCCCCGGCCCCGACCGGGGGTCTCACAAACCCGGCATCTGGGACGGGTTCAAGACGGTGTTCACCACCCCCACGGCCCTTATGGTCACACTGGGCTTCTGCGGGTTCATCTTCGTGATTACGGGCTATATGACCTGGGTACCCACCTTCCTGCAGGAGAACTTTGGCCAGAGCGGCGCCCAGGCCGGACTCAATTCCATGCTCTGGACCTATGTGGCGGCTTTTGCGGGCGTTCTCATCGCCGGAACCCTGTCGGACAAATGGGCCGCCAAGGACCCTAAGAAGCGCATGGTCATCCAGGGCGCAGGCCTTATCCTGGGCGCGGCCTTCCTCCCCTTCATGGGAAGTGTGCGCAGCCTCTGGCTCCTGTACCTGTGCTTCGCCGGATGGGGCTTCTTCCGGGCCTTTTTCGACGCCAACATCTATGCCGCCCTGTATGATGTAACGCCGGAGCATCTGCACGCCAGCTGCTCATCGGCCATGATCATGACCGGCTTCGCCGTGGGAGCCACCGCCCCCTATGTGCTGGCCGTCATCAAGGAGAGCACGGGTAGCCTCAACGCCACCTTCCCCATCCTGGGCGTCATCTGGCTCATCTGCGGCCTGGCCTGCCTGTGGGTAAGCGCCAAGTATTATAACCGAGACTACACTAAAACCAATAATCGATAATGGAAGCAAAAGATAAACTCCGGAAAGCCAAGGCGGGACTGCTCCTCATTGCATCCCCCCGTTTCAAGAACCTGAACGGTCCCCAACGCGGAACTTACCACGAGCGCAAGCTCAAAGTGGTGGAAGACATCAAAGCCGGCATGGACTTCCTGGACCTGGTGGATCCGGGCATCGTCTATGAAAGGGAGGATGCCCGGAGGGCCCTGAACCTCTTTTTCAACGAGAAAGTGGACTTTGTCTATGCGGAATTCCTCTCCTGGAGCGAGGACTTCGCCTGGATCCGTTTCCTGCGGGACTGCCCGGACATGCCCATCCTCTTCTGCAATGTGGCCAAGGACCGGATGAGCTTTGAAACCACCCTGGACGAGGACGACTTTGTGGATTACCTCTGCGCCGGCACGCTGGTGGGCTCTTTGGAAGCCTCCGGCAGCCTCAAACGTGTTCCCCGCAAGAATGTTCGCACCGTGATGGGCACCCGGAAGGAAATCACGGAAAAAGTAAGGGTTTATGCCGATGCCGCCCGCACCCGCAGCATTCTCCGGGAGTCCTCCGTGGGCCTCATGGCCAACATGAACGAGGCCATGTGGAGCACCTACTTTGACAACTACGACCTCTTTACCAAGATAGGCCCCGAAATCCACTACCTCCCCTACAGCGACTACGGGACGGAAATTGAAAACCTGTCCCAGGAAGAGGTTCAGGCCTATGCCGACGAACTCACCTCCAAATACAAGATGATGGAGGACGTGGATTACGACAAGTTCATCGGCTGCGTAAAGGCCACCTTGGGCATCCAGAAACTGGCCCGGAAGAACGACATAGACTGCTACGTGTACAACGACATCGACCAGGCCACCTTCCGCACGGCCGGCTGCCGGGCGGGATTCTACCCGCAGTGGTTCAACGAGAACGTGAGCGTCCTGGTTCCGGAGGCCGATATCGGCGCCGGGCTGGCCACCTACATCCTCAAACTCCTGAGCGGCAAGCATGTCAATTTCATCGAACCGTTCCACATTGAGGACGACTTCGGCACCTTCGCCGGCGGACATGCCGGCCCCAACGACCACAACGACCCCGCCTGGCAGCAGAACGTCATCATCTCCCGGGACGTGCGCTTCGCCAAAACTTCCTGGAAGTATGCCGGCGCCCCCTTTGCCTGGTACCGCATCAGCCCCGGCATGAAGACCGTCGCCGGCCTGTACGAGGAAGACGGGAAGTACAAGCTGGTCACCTTCATGGCCGAAAGCCTGAGCGAGAAAGACACGCCCCAGAGCGGCAAGAAGCATCTGCTGGCCACTTACACCCACACCATCTTCAAGCCGGTGCTGCCGGTGAAGGAGCTCTTCGAGCGTGTGCTCAGGGTGGGCGTCACCCAGCACTATGCCATCGTGGACGGAGACTACCGCCCGCAGCTGGAAGCCCTGGCGGAAATGATGGGATTTGAATTTTATAACATTCAATAAAAAAAGATGAGGCCGACCAAAAAGCAGATTCTTCAGCAGGTAAACCTGCCTCAGAATGACAATATCCTGTCATTCTGAACAAACCTGTCATTCTGAACGAACCTGTCATTCTGAACGAAGTGAAGAATCTTTTTGATACGGCCTCATGACGAAAGCGTATGAGTTTCATGTACAACCCCTACCCGTTTCACGACCCCAAGCCCGTGAATCGGCCGGAATTGAGCGAAAAAACAGTGGCATCCGTCATTGGCGGAGGCAGCCAGAAGGTGGCCAAGGCCTTCATGACCACCATCGCCCCCAAGGTTAAACAGGAGGGCGCCATCGTAGCCTTCGACGGTTACACCAGCACAAAATTCGACCTCATGGTGAGCCTCCTGGCCCGGGAGTGCGATGTCTTCGGCTTCAACGTGGAGTTTGTGGACAGCGCCGCCCGCACCTTCAGGAGTGGAGACGAGATAGATGCCATCATAGACCCGCTGCTCATCTGGGACAAGGAAATAGACCCTACGCTTCTGTATGGCAAGGTCTATCATGGCGGATATATCGGCCTGATGGAGCCGGAAAAGGTGGAAGCCTTCCAAAAGGAACTTCCCGCCCTCAAAAAGCCCGGAACGCTGGTGCTCGTTTACGGCTACGGCTCCCTTATCCGGGAGCTGCGCGGCCTGTACGACATCAAGTGCTGGTTTGACATCACGCCCATGAACAGCATGCTGCGCATCCGCGCCGGAGAGTATGCCAACCTGGGCAAAAAGCACTCCGGCATCATCAACCGCACCATCCGCCGCTGCTATTACTGCGACTTCGAGAACGCAGTCCAGCTGCGCAAGGAACTCTTTGCAGAGAACGTCCTGGACTGGTATTTCATAGACAACGACCGGGCCAATCTGCAGATGATGCCCTTCGGCAGTTTTGCCGATATCTGCGCCCAGCTGGTGAAATATCCCTTCCGTGCCAAGCCCTGCTATCTGGAAGGAGTCTGGGGCGGCAGCTATATGAAGGAAAAACGCCATCTGCCGGAGAAGATGCGCAACGCCGCCTGGGTGTTCGACTTCATCCCCATGGAAGTGAGCGTGCTGGTAAAGGCCGGAGAGGAGCTCTTGGACATCAACTACTGCTCCTTCGTCCACAAGGAAGGGGTGGCCCTCATGAGCGAGAAGTGCGTAAAGAAGTACAAGGGCTACTTCCCCATCCGTTTCAACTGGGACGACAGCTACCATTCCACCGGCAACATGAGCATCCAGTGCCATTCCTCCGGGGAATTCAACGTAAAGAACTACAACGAGTTCGGCCGACAGGACGAAAGCTACTACGTGGTGGTCACCGGGCAGGACGCCAAGACGTTCATCGGCTTCCGGGACGATGCCGACATCCCCGCCTTCTTCAAGGAGATTGAAGCGGCGGATACGGAGCACAAGCCCTGTGACTACATGAAATATGTGAGCTATGAGGAATCCAGGCCCGGCCTGCAGGTGATGCTGCCCGCCGGAACCATCCATTCCAGCGGCCGCAACCAGGTGATCCTGGAGATTGGCTCGCTCACCATCGGCTCCTATACCTATAAGATGTACGACTACCTGCGCCTGGACTTTGACGGCAAGCAGCGCCCCATCCACACCCGGCTGGGAGAGCTCAATGTGAACCAGGAGCGCCGCACCTCCGTGATCCACGACCCTCAGAGCAAGGATTACATTGTCCAGAAGCCCCGCTTGGATGCCTCCGGAGACGGTTGGAAGGAGTTCATCCTGGGCGAGAATCCGCAGATGTACATCTCCCTGCGCCGTTTGGAATTCGAGAAACAGTGCCGGCAGGACACCAAGGGCGAGAAATTCCATGTGCTCACTTTGGTGGACGGAGACCACATCCGCATCCGCAGCGCAGCGCATCCGGAGCGTTTCTTCGACCTGGACTTCATGGAAATTGCCTGCGTGCCGGCCTCCATGGGCAAATATGTCATTGAGAATTTGGGCAAAGAGCCCGTCAGCGTACACAAGACCTGCCTGAGAGACGGATATGAAAACGATCCTGCTTGACATAGGCGGAACCTTTATCAAGCGTTCCGACGCACGTCAGTTCCCGATATCCAGCGACGGATGCCGGGAAGGGATTGTTTCCTCCATCCGGAGGGCCATCGGCCCCGTCGGAGAGTGGGAAGGGATTGGTGTGGCCATCCCGGGGCCTTTTGATTTCCGGAACGGAATCTTCCTGATGGAGCACAAGTTCGCCTCTGTCTATGGGGAATCCTTCCGTGAACTGGCCCGGATTCCGGACAGCATTCCCCTCCGCTTCATGCATGATGTAAATGCCGCCCTGCAGGGTAATATCCGCCTTTTGGATTTGCACGAACAGAATGTCGCCCTGGTCACCCTGGGAACAGGGCTGGGCTTCAGCTATGCCCTCAAAGGCCATATTTTCACCAACGAAAAAGGCTCTCCCGCACGGGGCATCTGGAACCTCCCCTACGAGGGGGGCATCCTGGAGGACTTCGTGAGCGGCCGCGGCATCCGTGTCCGTTATTCCCGCAAGACGGGAGACGCCACCCAGAGTGCGCTGTCCATTGCCCAAAGAGCCTTTGCCGGAGAGAAGGCGGCCTTAGAGATTTACGCCCGGACGGGAGCCATTCTGGGAGAGGCCCTGGCACCCATCCTGGACGAGCTCAAAATGGACGTCTTCCTGATGGGAGGACAGATTTCCCGTTCCCTGGAACTGATGAAAGGGTCCCTGCAAAAAGCCCTGCCCGGAATGCCCGTCATCAAGGCTCCGGAACAGGCCGTTTTTACAGGACTGGGAACTTTGTTTGAAAACAATTAACAAGCTATTGATGATATGACAGTATTCCAAAGAATCCTCCTTGCGGGAATCGTGTGCCTTGCCTCCCTGAGTCTGCAGGCCCAGAACCGCAACGTGAAAGGACGCGTCCTGGACGAGACAGACACCCCTGTTGCGGGTGCCTTTGTCACCGTCAAGGGAGAAACCCGCGGTGTCATGACCGACGAAGGCGGCCGCTTCGACATTTCCGTCAAAGCCTCCGACTTCCTGATAGTGAGTTTCCTGGGCTACGAGGACGAAGAAGTCTCCGTGGGCCAGAAAACGGACATCCTGGTGAAGCTGGTTCCCCAGACCAACACCCTGGACGAAGTTGTGATGGTGGCTTACGGCGCCCAGAAGAAAGCCTCCGTGATTGGCTCCATCACCACGGTGGACGCCCAGCAGCTGCAGGCGCCCATCGGCACCCTGTCCACCGGACTGGCCGGCAAACTGGCCGGCGTGGTGGCCGTCCAGCATAGCGGCGAACCCGGGTCCAGCGCGGAATTCTGGATTCGCGGCGTGAACACCTTCGGGGCCAACGCCTATCCGCTCATCCTGGTGGACGGCGTGGAGCGCTCCATGGACCTGGTGGACGTGGAAGACATCGCCTCTTTCTCCATCCTGAAGGACGCCACCGCCACGGCCCTTTACGGTGTACGCGGCGCCAACGGCATCGTGCTCATCACCACCAAGCGGGGCAGCGAGTCCAAACCCAAGGTGAACGTAAAGATAGAGACGGGCGTCACTTCCCCCACCCAGCTGCCCCAAATGGCATCGGCCGAGCAGTTTATCGACTATCTCAACACCATGCAGCCGGGCACCATCGACGACTACAGCCGTTCCATGTACCTGGCCGGGGCCGATGTCCGGAACCAACTGGTTTATCCGGACGGAGACCCCGTCGCCATCCGCTACAGCGACCTGTACCCCAACATTGACTGGATCCATGAGATTTTCAAGAACCAGGCGATGACCACCAAGGCCAACGTCAACGTGACCGGCGGCACCAAGAACGTACGGTACTACGCGGGCGGGTCCTACTATTTCGAAGACGGTATCTTCAACGTGGACAAGAACGACCGCTACAATTCCCAGATGAACTACCGCCGGTTCAACTTCCGCACCAACGTGGACATCAACATCACCAGGAGCACCACGCTGGGCATGGACCTGAGCACCCAGTTCACCAAGAAAAACCAACCCGGCACGGGGCTTTCCAACATCTACAACTACGTGATGCAGATCACCCCCATCGGCTTCCCCAAGGTGTTCAGCGACGGAACTCTCTCCAACCCGGAAACCGGTTCCAACCCCTACAACATGATCAACAACATGGGTTACGCCACCATCAATACGCAGAACGCGCAGACCACGGTGTCCCTGACCCAGGACTTCTCCGACATCATCACCGAGGGCCTCACCGCCAAGGTACAGGTGTCCTGGGACGCCCGCACGGCCTCCTCCGTCACCAACGGCATCCTGCCCCGCGTGTACTACCTGCATACGGACCCGGACACCCGGAAATACAACTACGTGGCCCAGAACAACACGGCCGGCTACATCAACGTTTCCAGCAGCACCCAGAGCGGTTACACCGTGCTCAACGTGGAAGCATCGGCCAATTATGAGCGCACCTTCGCCAGCGCCCACCGCGTAGGCGGCATGTTCCTCTACTACCTGAGGGACCGCGCCAACACCCACCCCGGCTACGACTACTGGGAAACCTTCCCGCGCAAGAGCATGGGCATCGCCGGCCGCGCCACGTACAGCTTCAAGGACCGCTATTTCGCCGAGTTCAACTTCGGTTACAACGGTTCCGAGAACTTCTCCCCAGGCCACCGCTTCGGCTTCTTCCCCTCCGCCGCCGTGGGTTACATCATTTCCAACGAGCCCTTCTGGGAGCCCATCAAGACCTGGGTGAACCTGCTGAAGATCAAGGCTTCCATCGGCAAGGTGGGTAACGACCAGATTGGCGGCAGCCGCCGTTTCGGCTACAACACCACCATGGACATCACCGGCATCAGCGGTTTCAGCTGGGGCGAGACGCAGCCCGCCTATGTGACGGGCGTGGCCACCGGTGAGATTGGCAACCCGGACATTACCTGGGAAGAGGCGCTCAAACGCAACGTAGGCGTGGAACTGAGCTTCTTCCGCGACCAGCTCCGCTTCCAGCTCGACTATTTCAACGACGTCCGCAGCGGCATCTTCCTCCCGCGTGAGTCCCTCCCGGACGCCGTGGGCCTGCGGAAGACGCAGTACATCAATATCGGCAAGATGCAGAATGCCGGCTTTGACATGAGCGCCCAGTTTGACCACAACTTCCCGGGCGGGCTCCTGCTGTCGGCCCGCGGAAACTTCACCTTCAACCGCAACCGCCGCATCTATGACGACAAGCCGGAGCAGGTATATCCTTACCAGAACACCGCCGGTTTTGCCAACGGACAGCAGCGCGGCCTCATCGCCGAAGGCCTGTTCATGAGCCAGGAAGAGATTGACACCTGGCCCAACCAGTACAACTACACCCTCTATCCCGGAGACATCAAGTACCGGGACGTGAACGGAGACGGCATCGTGAACGACTTTGACATGGTGCCCATCGGCTACACCACCGTTCCGGAAATCAACTACGGATTCGGCCTCAGCCTGAACTGGAAGGGCATCGACGCCAGCGTCTTCTTCAGCGGTATGGCCCACATGACCCGCTTCATCGGCGGCTACAACCTGTACGGCGGCGCCGCCACCAACGTGCTCATCCAGGGCCAGATTTTTGCCGATGTGGCAGAGCGCAGCTGGACGGTGAACCCCAGCCCGGATGCCGAATATCCCCGCTTCTCCGTGGAGCCGGCCCGGAACAACATGGTGAGCTCCACCTTCTGGCAGAAAGACATGAGCTTCCTGCGCCTGAAGAATGCCGAGCTGGGTTATACCTTCCCCAAGAAATGGACACAGAAGGCCCATATCTCCACCCTCCGCATCTATCTGCAGGGCGTGAACCTCCTCACCTTCTCCAAGTTCAAACTCTGGGATCCGGAGCTGGAGTCTTCCTACGGAAACGTGTATCCGCTCACCCGGAACATCAGTTTGGGTCTTAATCTGAATTTTTAGCGTATGAAAAAGATATATGCACTGATGGCCCTTTGCATCCTTGCCATCTCCTGTGATTCCTTCTTTGACATCAACCTCAAGGACCAGGCCACTTTGGAAGACACCATGAGCCGTTCTTCCACCGTAAAACGCTATCTGGCCCATCTGTACTCCTATATTCCCCGGGACGAGAACACCCGCGCCTACGAAGGCGGAACCGTCCTGAGGAGCGACGAGTCGCTGAACGCCAAGTCCCAGTACGAGACCTACTGGTACACCGTGCGCCGCGGCGAGTATGACGCCTCCACCACCAACAGCGAAGCCAACGCCAATATCTGGAAGCGCTACTACGTGGCCATCAACGAATGCACCACCTTCCTGGACAATGTGAAGATGGACGTGGAAGACAGCCCCGAACTGGTGAGCCAGATGGAGGGCGAAGCCCGCTTCCTCCGCGCATACTATTATTTCATCCTCCTTCGCCAGTATGGCCCCGTCATCATCTGGGGAGACCAGGCGGCCGACCAGAACGTCATTGCCGACGAGCTGGACCGCAACACCCTGGAGGAGAATGTGAATTTCATTGTCTCCGAGCTGGACAAGGCCATCTCCCTGCTGGCTTACGAAGTGAATGACCCCGGCCTGGGACTGAGCCTTTCCTCCAACAAGGGACGCGCCACCAAGGGAGCCGCCATGGCCCTGAAAGCCCGCGTGCTGCTGTATGCCGCCTCCCCGCTCTACAACGGGCAGAACGGCACCGGCATCTATGCCTCGCTGCAGAATCACCGCGGAGAACAGCTCTTCCCCGCCTACGACGCCTCCAAATGGGACAAAGTGGCCCAGGCCGCCAAGGAGGTGATAGACCTGAACCGCTATTCCCTCACCAAGGTGGCCGATAAACCCACGGCCATCCAGAATGCGGCCGCATCCTACCAGACCGTCTGGTTCCAGACCTGGGCCACCAACCGGGAAATCATCTGGGGATGGTGGTACCGCGCCTGGGGCGACGAATCCTTGGGCAGCGGCTGCGACATCGCCTACGCCGCCCCCGCCGGCGGCAAGATTGCCCTGGCCGGTTACTCCCTCAACTCTCCTTCCCTCAAACTGGTAGATGCCTATCCCATGTGGGAGACGGGCCGATACCCCATCCTGGGCTATGAAAAGACCGCCGGCCTGCTGGACCTGAGCCGTCCCATCGTGGACGAGGCCTCCGGCTACAAGAGCAGCGGCTTCACGGACAATTACCAGCAGGTGGTGGATGTGGACCCTGTCTGGGCCAAGCCTTTCAAGGCCCACAACTCCACCGTGGGACGTGACGCCCGCTACTACGCCAACTTCGTTCCCAACGGCTTCTGGTGGCCTTCTTCCACCACCAACAGCGGCGGTCCCGTACGCTTTACCTGCTACAATTCCGCCGAAGCGTCCTCCCCCTACTCCGCCACGGAAGCCTGCAACCGCGTGGGCTATGTCTGGCGCCGCCTCTACAAGGCCGAAAATCCCCTCAAGGACCTCACCGCCGACTACCAGAGCATGCGCTATATCTACCCTGCCTTCCGTCTGGCCGAGGTGTACCTCACCTATGCGGAAGCCTGCAACGAGAAAACCACGCGCGACGCGGACCAGGCCATCTACTACCTGGATCAGGTAAGGGACCGCTCCGGCCTGCCCGGCATCCGCACGGCCTATCCGGACATTGACTTTGACAGCGCCGAGGCCACCTCCACCGTGAGCGGCGTTTCCCGCACCGGCCGCGAATGGCTGCGCTGGATGATTCTCCAGGAAAAGATGTGCGAATTCGCCTTCGAAGGCCAGCGCCACTATGACATGCTCCGCTGGATGAAGGCCGAGGAAGAGTACAACACGGAAAACTGGACCCTGCACGTGACCGCAGAAAACTACGAAGAGTCCTACGAGCGCGTAAGCGACGACTACATTGGCGGAAGGGCCAATTTCCGCACCCGCGACTATCTCTTCCCCTTCGGCAGCGCCCAGCGCTCTGAAATGACCAACTTCACCCAGAACCCCGGCTGGTAGCCTCACAAAAGCGACATGGATATGAAAAAGAAATTATTATACTCTCTTCTGGTCATAGGCACCGTCCTCAGCTGTGTCCCGGACGACCGGAACAACAACATGGTGGACGACAGCTTCGGCGTGGCCGCCAAGACGCTGGTGCAGGACGTGTCGGTACACGCCGGCAGCTGCACCGTGGGCCTGGTGAAAAACGGGAAAGGTCAGCAGAGCGGCACCCTCCGCATCGTCACCGACGCAGACAAGGTGCAGGCCGCCCTGAATCAGTTCAACAAAGCCAACAACAGCGCCTACAAAGGCATCATGCCCGCCTCCGTTTACTGGGAGAACACCACTTTCTCCTTCCGCCGGGAAGACATCGTGAAGAACCTCAACCTGAGCTGGGATCCCGAGCTGGTAGGCTATCTGATGGGAGATGAATCCAATTATGTCATCCCCATCCTTTTGGAAGGGGAAGGCGTAGAGGTGAATGAGGGCCGTAAATTCATGGTCATCCGGCTCACCCGTTCCAGCCTTTCCGTGGTACAGACCAGCCAGGCCCGTACCGTGGCCAGAAAGAACGTGGAACCGGGACCGGACGGACAGACGCCCGAGCTGCAGGAAATCATCACCCTGGACCTGAACCTCTCCCAGGCCGTCAAGGGCGTGGGCATGAGCTTCCCCGTCGTGGCCGATCCTTCCCTCATCGAGACTTTCAACGCCACCCAGGAAATGGACTACACCCCGGCACCGGAAGGGCTGGTCACCATCCTGGACAAGCAGGTGAGCATTGCCGAGGGCAGCTTGGGCAACACCTACCGCATCCAGATTGACAAGAGCAAACTGACCGGAAGCGACGGCAAGATGCTGGACTTCCCTCCTTACGTGATGCCCATCCGGGTGGAAAAAGAAGGCGTGAGCGCCACCCGCGACGGGAAGGAATTTGACCTGCACGGAATGAAGTACGGAAATATGGTTACCTACGTCACCATTTCACCGGCCCGGAAGGGCATTTCCGTGGTGGCCCGCGAATGGGGACTCTATTCTGAAAGTGCGGCCTGGTACAGCGAACTGGAGGGATTCACCGCCGGAGCAGACCGCACCGTGGCCATGGACAAGGATTACGTCTATGTGAGCCTGTCCTCCGCGGCCGGCGGCATCTACGCACTCAGCCGCACCAGCGGTGCATTCGTCAAAAAACTGGATGTGAGCCCCGCCATGGGGAAGGGAAATACCTTCCCGGTCTCCTGCGTACGCACCATCAAGAATACCGCCGGGAACGACATCCTCACCTTCTGCTCCCTCAAGGGAGACAGCGACCAGCACCTGTATGTCTATGCCTACGTGAACGGAACCGACGCCGCTCCGGTCCAGATTCTGGACTTCGCCAGGGACAACAAGGGCGGCGTGGAAGACTGGCGCCGCTACGGTGACCGCTATACGGTTACCGGCACCTGGCAGGACGGGCAGCTGTGGTTCCAGACCTGGAGCGACGGCGGTACGGCCAAGACCATCGGCTTTACGCTCAAGAACGGGACGGTCACCAATCCGGAAGACCCCATCGACTACTATATCGCCAGTCCCAAGGCCGGCATCAAGGATGTGGTGTGGTATCCCGGCTGGGACAACGTGCTCATCACGGAAAACGGCAAGGGAACCATCTTCAAGCCCGGAGCGGCCGGGCCCAACGGCTGGCTCAAATGGGACGAAGTGGAAGTGATGGAATACCTGTCTCTCACCTACGGCTACAACTTCTTCGAGTTCCACGACCAGAACTTCATCGCCTATGCCCTGGTGGAAGGAGAGAACGGCGTAAGGGGACGCCTGGTCATCATGGATGACGACAGCGCCGCACCCGCCGACTTCCCCGCCCAGCTCAAGGCCCGTAGCAACGTCCGGGAATTCCCCATCCAGCATGAGGAAGACTTCGAGGCCAAATCGGCCGTGACAGCCGCCTCCTCCGTGGCCGACTGCACCGTCTGGGAAATCTCCGGAAATACCTATATCGCCGTACTGGTACAAGGCTGCGGACTCAGCGTATTCCAGCTGCAATAATGCGCCTGCGTACCCTCATCTATGCTTCCGTGTTCCTTCTCCTCGCATCCTGCGGGGGGAAGGAACCTGCGGTAAAGCCTGCCAACCCGGCCATCCGCGTCCGGCTTCAGGAAGTGGATGCCTTCCGGGCCTGCTTTGAGGTCTCCACCATCGAGACGGCCACCGTCCGCTATGGCGTAGGAACCACGGAAAACGAAGCCCGGGAGATGGGACAGAGCGTCCGGACGGAAGACAGCCGCACCAGTACGCTCAGCCTTACGGTGGAGAATCTGCTGCCGGACACGGATTACATCTTCTGCGCCCAGGGAACGGGCCCGGCGGGAGAGGAGGGGGCCGTGGTCAAACTGGAGTTTTCCACGCCGGCAGGGCCCTCCGGCCTCTACTCCTGGGAAAAAGCCCGTGATGCCGCCCCCGAATTTGCCGGCATAAGCCTTATCACCCGGGGCCAGCACAACTACAATCCCCCGCTCTGGACGGCCGACCGCTTTGCGCCGCATGTGAGCTACCAGGATGCCGACGGCGAGCACTGGCTCTTTGACGCCTTCCTGTGCACGGAGGGCTATGACGGCGTCCGCGGGCTCACCATGAGCATCCAGGCCGGCGGGCGGGCATCGGCCATCAAGGAATCCTGGGAGGAGCTCTTAGACTACTGGTTCCGCAAAGGGAGCACCCTGGACCAGCTGGACCAGGCCGTGAGCGCCACCGCCAGCCGGATAGGGCCGCCCCCCACTCCCCGGTATGTAGTCATCACCGTTCCCGACCCCATCATGTTCCAGAACTTCTCCAACAAGGCTTCCAGTACCACCTACTGGGGCACATTGGATGGAGAAGTCATGGATTTTTCCCGCTTGGAGCACCAACTGAAGGTTTATCAATGGTTCATGGACCAATGCCGGGAACGTTTCCGGGGCCTTTCCCCCCAATACCTGGAACTGGCCGGATTCTATGTGCTTTCCGAAGAGTTGCCCTTAGCAAAGAGCTTCTATGACTCCCTGGGCCTCAGCTGCAACACGGCCGATACCTGGAATGCAGCCTACAAGCGCTGGGAGAGCATTTTGCCCGCCACTTCCGACTATCTGAAAAGCTGCCGCGAAGGACTGTACTGGATTCCCTACTTTTATGCTCCCGGTTACCGCGTCTGGAAGCAGCTGGGCTTTGACATGGCCTGGATGCAGCCCAACCACTATTGGGACACCGCCAACCAGCACCCCATGAGCCGGAGCGTAAACGCCATGCGAAACTTCGGTCTGGGGATGGAGCTGGAATTCGAGTATTCCATGGTCTATGACCAGATGAAAAATGGCCGATGGGGCCCTGACGGCGCCGGAAGCCCCACCTTCACCGAGGCCGACATCCCCGCCCTGCGGGAGCGGTTCCGCGAGTATATGAACGCCTACAAAGACAACGGCTTCTACGGAAAAAGGTCCGTGGCCCTCTACTCCGGAACGGACGCCCTCACCCAACTGGGAACCTCCCCGGATGCCCGGGACCGGGAAATGTACCTGGAAATTTGTAACTTTATCGCCCCTTAACTGTCATCCTGAAAAAAGTTGTCATTCTGAATAAAAATTGCCATTCTGAACCCTAACTGTCATTCTGAACCCTAACTGTCATTCTGAACGAAGTGAAGAATCTTTTCATCCTCCTCTCCCTCTTCCTTTCCATAGGCTGCAGCGCTGCCACACCGGTCCCGGCACCGCGACAGTTCACCGACCTTACCCTGGTGGGCTACTGGCACCGCGCACCCCATCACTGGGATGCCGCCCGTTTCGCTCCCCATGTGAGCTGGCAGGCCCCCGACGGCTCCGAACACTGGCTGTTCCAGGCCTTCCTCTTCCTGGAAGGCAGCGACTGGGTGCATGACAAAACCT